>NZ_BAAAYN010000035.1 GCF_039536245.1 Cryptosporangium minutisporangium
GGAATCCGGCGGGCAGCCTCCGGTGCCGAGCCGGACTCGCCGATGATCTCGATGTCGCCGCTGGACTCCAGAAGTGCGGCCAAGCCGCGCCGGACGACCTCGTGGTCGTCGAGGAGATAGACCTTGATCATGGCCCGCTTCCGCTCGATCCGTGGGCCGCGCGGCCCACACGGTCCACGGTAGGCCGCCCGTTGGTGTCGAGGACACGGGCTAAGGTCCCGAACCCCGACTCTGTCTGAACGGTTGGCTCGGTTCGCGTCGTCTTGCTGACGGAAGCGTATGCACGCGCCTCGTATCGTTGGCCCGCGCTCGATCGCGGGGCACGGTCCTCAGCAGACAGGCAGGAGAAGGATTCATGCGCCAGCCGACGTATTCGCGCGGCCGCCGTGCCGCCCGGCTGCTCGGCCTCACCCGTAATCCGCTCTGCCGTCGCGTCGATCGGCTGGAGGGCGCGCTGCGGATCGCGTCCGTGCTGGCCGTCCTGGTCGTCACGGTGGTCACGCTCTTGGTCGGCGTCGGTCGCTACCACCGCGAACTGGACCGCAGCCTCGCCGCGCAGGCCGAGTTGCGGCACGTTCCGGTCGTGCTGTTGACCGACGCGACCGCCGGACGGACGGCGCTGGGATCGGTGGCCCCGGCTCCGTCGCCGGGCGTCGAGGCGCGGTGGACGCTGCCGGACGGCTCGGTGCGTACCGGCACCGTCTACTCGCCGGTGACCGCCCCGAAGGGCACGACGGTCCGGGTCTGGATGGACGCCGGCCACGTCCCGGTCCGCCCGCCGGTCCGGAGCGGCGACCTGCGGTTCCGGGTCGGCGTCGACGTCCTCGGGTGCGTCAGCCTGTTCAGCGTGCTGAGCTGGGGCCTCTACCAATGGGGACGGAGCCGGCTCGACCGGCGCCGGGACGCCGAGTGGACGCGGAGTTGGCTGGTGTTCGAACGTCAGGGGCGACACCGCAGCCACTGATCGTCAGGCGGTTGGCAGGTGTCACACGAGCAAACAGTGCCGTTCGACCCTGTTTATCGACGCGCGGCCGCGAAAACCTGTCAGTGACGGGCCGACCCGTACGGGGTCGGCCACGCGCAGAGAGGGAGCCTCCGGGTGAGTCTCGGCATCGACACTCCGACCGAACAGCAGCTGACCTCTAGCGAGCTCGCCGAACGCGTGCGGCAACTCGACGACGCCGACCTCGCGCGCGTCGACGCCTGGTGGCGAGCGAACAACTATCTGACCGTCGGTCAGATCTACCTCCAGGCCAATCCCCTGCTCCGGGAGCCGCTGCGCGCGGAGCACATCAAACCGCGATTGCTCGGGCACTGGGGCACCAGCCCGGGCCTGTCGTTCCTCTACGCGCACCTGTCCCGGCTGATCCGGATCACCGGCCAGGAGGCGATCTACCTCGCCGGGCCGGGACACGGTGGCCCGGCACTCGTCGCAGCCGGCTGGCTGGAGGGCACCTACAGCGAGATCTACCCCCGCGTCGGGCAGGACGGGAACGGCCTGCACCGGCTGTTCCGCCAGTTCTCGGCCCCGGGCGGTATCCCCAGCCACGTCTCGGTCCCGACCCCTGGATCGATTCACGAGGGTGGCGAACTGGGTTACGTCCTGGTGCACGCGTTCGGCGCCGTGATGGACAACCCGAACCTGCTCGCGCTCGCCGTGGTCGGGGACGGTGAGGCCGAGACCGGTCCGCTGGAGGGCTCCTGGAAGGGCATCTCGTTCCTGAACCCAGCACGGGACGGCGCGGTGCTGCCGGTGCTGCACCTCAACGGCGCGAAGATCGCCGGTCCCACGGTGCTGGCCCGCAAGGACCCGGCCGAGGTACGCGACCTCTTCTCCGGTCACGGCTACGACGTGATCGAGGTCGAGGGCTCCGACCTCCCCGGCATGCACCACCGGTTCGCCGAGGCGCTGGCCACCGCCTGGGCGTCGATCAAGCGGATCCAGGAGGCTGCCCGCGGCGGGGACTGGGACGGCAAGCGGCCGCGGTGGCCGATGATCGTGCTCCGCACCCCCAAGGGCTGGACCGGACCTGAGCAGGTCGACGGCACGCAGGTCGCCGGAACCTACCGCGCACACCAGGTCCCGCTGAGCGGCGTCCGGGACAACGCCGACCACCTCGCTCAGCTCGAGCGCTGGATGCGCACGTACCGGCCGGAGGAACTGTTCGACGAGGACGGTCAGCCCAACGCGGACGTCTTGGCCGCGAACCCGGCCGGTGACCTACGGATGTCGGCCAGCCCGCACGCGAACGGCGGGCTGGTCACCCGGGATCTGGACCTGCCGGACTTCCGCGACTACGCGATCGACGTGAAGGCTCCGGCCGGCACCCGGGCCGAGTCGACGCGCAAGCTCGGTGAGCTGATGCGCGACATCTACCGCCGCAACCCTGACCGATTCCGGCTGTTCTGCCCGGACGAGACGAACAGCAACCGCCTGGGCGCGGTGTTCGAGGTCTCCGACCGGGCCTTCGCTGAATCCGTGACGCCGGACGACGTGAAACTGAGCCGGGACGGCCGGGTGATGGAGGTGCTGTCCGAGCACAACTGCCACGGCTGGCTGGAGGGGTACACGCTCACCGGTCGGCACGGGTTGTTCGCGACCTACGAAGCGTTCGCGATGGTCAGTGCCTCTCAGACGATCCAGCACAGCAAGTGGCTGGAGGAGGCCAACCACCTGTCGTGGCGGGCCGAGGTGCCCAGCCTGAACATCCTGCTCACCTCGACCGCCTGGCGGAACGACCACAACGGGTTCTCCCACCAGGGGCCCGGCCTGATCCAGACCGTGCTGACCGCCCGCGGCGACGTGTCCCGGATCTACCTGCCGCCGGATGCGAACTGCCTGCTCTCGGTCGCCGATCACTGTTTCCGCTCGCGGAACTACACCAACCTGATCGTCATCGACAAGCAGCCACAACTGCAGTACCTGACGATGGAGCAGGCGATCGAGCACTGTGCGCGCGGCGCCGGCATCTGGGGGTGGGCCGGGAACGACGACGGCACCAGCGACCCGGACATCGTGCTGGCCTGCGCCGGCGACGTGGTCACGATGGAGACCGTCGCGGCCGCGCAGATCCTCACCGAGCGGCTGCCGCACTTCCGCACGCGGGTGGTGAACGTCGTCGACCTCATGACGCTGCCCCGGCCCAAGGACCACCCGCACGGCATGGAGGCGACGCTCTTCCGCGAGCTGTTCACCGACCACGTCGACGTCGTCTTCGCGTTCCACGGCTACCCCGGAGCGATCCACCAGGTCGTCCACGGGCGACCGGACGCCGACCGGTTCCACGTCCGCGGCTTCATCGAGGAGGGCACCACGACGACGCCGTTCGACATGACGGTGAAGAACAAGGCGTCCCGCTACCACCTGGTGATCGACGCGCTGAACAACGCGCGGCGCACACCGCCCGGGGCGTCCGAGCTGAAGGCGTGGTGCGAGGCGCAGCTGGCCAAGCACGAGGCGTACGTCGTCGAGCACCTGGAAGACATGCCCGAGGTAGCCGACTGGGTGCTCCCGGCCCGCGACACCGCGCCCTACTAAGCCATCAGTTTTACGAGCTCCACCCGGGAGCGGACGCCGAGGCGGACGAAGATGTTGCGCATGTGGTGGTCGACGGTTCGGACACTGAGGTAGAGCTGTGCGGCGATCTCCCGGTTCGTCGCGCCCTGCGCGGCGAGCTGGGCGATCTGCAGCTGCTGTGGCGTGAGGTTGGCCGGCCCCGGGCGCGACTCGCTCGGAGCCGGCCGCACCACCTCACCGGCGGCGCGCAGCTCTCCCTGACAGGCTTCGGCCCACGGCTCGGCCTCCAGCCGCTGGAACGTCTCCAGCGCGCTGTGCAGTACGCCGCGCGCCGCCAGCGCGCCGCGGCGTCGGCGCAGTTCGTGGCCGTAGAGCAGCTCGGTGCGGGCCCGCTCGAACTCGTGGTCGCCGAGCTGGTGCAGCCGCATCGCCTCGCGGTAGTTCTCCTCGGCGGCGTGTGGGTCGGTGGCCAGCAGGGCCCGGCACCGGGCGGCCAACGCCATCGGGGCCGGGCTGCCGGTCGCGTTCGCCCAGATGTCGAAGTACCGGCCGATACCGACGGCGGCCTCCCGCTTGCCACAGCGCAGCGCGGCCTCGACGAAGTGCGGCGCCGCCATCATCTTCACCAGCGGATGGCTCCGGCCGGCACCGACGTCCGAGACGAGCACGAGCAGCCGCGCCATCGCCTCGGCCGTTCGTCCGACCGTGAGGTCGAGGGCGGCGAGCGCCCAGTTGGCCATCGCCACCGACATGCTCAGCCCACGGTTGTCGGCCTCGCTGATCGCCGCCCGCGCCCGCACCAGGCACGTCTGCTCGTCGCCCCGGGGCACCGCCAGCAGGGCCAGCGAGGCGAGGTGGAAGCTCGCCGATCCGGCCTGACCCAAGTTCCGGGCCAGCAGCAGTCCTTCGTCCGCGCTCGCCACCGCAGCCGGGTGTCGTCCCAGCCAGAGCTGGGCGTACGTGCTCAGCTCCAGCGTCCGGGGCAGCGCCGCGACCTCGCCGCGGACCTGCGCCGACGCGCGCGCCCGCACGGAGAGCCCGAGCGCGGTCGACTCCTGCCCGAGGACGCACGCCGCCAGGCTGGCCCAGACCAGCAGCGTCGGATCGTCGTGCAGCGGGGCCAGCTCCAGCACCCGGCGCAGCGGGCCGACCGACTCGGTGTGCCGACGCTCGAACGCGGCGGCCATCCCGGTGCAGAACTCGAACATCAGCTCGGCCTCGGGTGACTCGTCGCTGCCCCGCAGCGCCTTCACCCGGTTGAGGACGTCGAGGTAGCGACGCTGGTCGCCGGCCAGGAAGTCCACCTCGCTGGCGTGGATCAGAGCGACCATCGCGGCGGTCCGGTGCGGCTCGCCGAGCCGGCCAGCGGCCCCCAACAGGAGTTCTTGAGCGGCCGCCGGGAGGCCGGTCCGCAGCTCGATCTCGCCGCGCAGGAGGTCCCGGTAGCCGTGCAGCGCGGTCTCCGGACGCGGCGGGCGCAACCGCGCGAGCAGGACGCCCGCCCGGTGCGGCTGGCCGGCGAGCCAGGCGTCCTGGGCCGCGGCGAGCAGGTGCTCGGCCTTCTCGTCCGGCTCCGGCGTCAGCTCGGCGATCCGCTCGGCCGCAAGCGACGCGGCGGCGTGATCGCCGTTGTCCCGGACCGCGGCCGCCGCTCGTTCGAGCTCGCCGGCGAGTGCGGGCTCCGCGTCGGGCGCCAACGCGGCGAGGTGCCAGGCGCGGCGCAGCCGCCACTCCGCCTCCGCGCGGGAACCGGCCTCCGCGCCGACGGCCTCCTGGGCGAGCACGTCGGCGAGCAGTCGGTGAGCAGCGCGCCGGTCTTCGGGCGGCGCGGCCTGGTACACGGCGCCACGCAGCAGCGGGAAGCGGAACCGCACCGCGCCGTCGATCTCGTGCACGAGGCCCGCCGCCTCGGCCGGCTCCAACGCCGACAGGTGTCCCCCGCCGGTCTCCGCCGCGCGGGCCAGGGTGCCGGCGTCCAGATGCTCGTCGGTCGCGATCAGCAGCAGGAGCCGGCGGGTCGCGAGCGGGAGGCGGGCGATCCGCTCGTCGTACTCCCGGCGCACCCGGCTGTAGAGCGGCAGCGTCTCCGGCAGCGATGCCCGACCGGCACGCTGATCGGCCGAGAGCGTCCGGGTCAGCTCCTCGATCGCCCGCGGGTTACCCGCGCAGGAGCGACCGATCGCGCCCGCGACGTCAGCGGTGACGTCCCCCGCGAGCAGCCGACCGATCAGTGCGGCCGCGGCGGGCTGGGCCAGGCCCGGCAGCGCGAGCGTCGGAAGGCCGGGAAGCGGCGGCCGGTCGTCCGGCATCGTGAACACCATCGCGACCTTCTCGGCCGCCAGCCGACGGGCCACGAACGCCAGCGCGTCCCGGGACGCCGCGTCGATCAGGTGCACGTCGTCGACGCAGCACAGCACCGGCCGCCGCCGAGCCGTCCGCACCAGCAACTCCAGTACGGCGACGCAGAGGGGCAGCTGGCCCGGGAAGTCCTCGGGGTCGCCTGCCATCACCCGGGCGAGCGTCGTGGCCTGGAGCTTCGGCAGCGTGGCCACGCGAGCGGAGAGCGGCATCAGGAGGCGGTGCAGGGCCGCGAACGGGAGCTCGGTCTCCGCCTCCACGCCCTCCGCGGTCAGGACGACGAAGCCCTGTGCGGCGTCGGCGGCGTAGCGGAGCAGCGACGTCTTGCCGATCCCGGGCGGTCCCTGAACGACGAGGCCGCCGCCGTGGTGGCCGCGGACCTGGTCGAGCAGCGCGCGGACCTCCGGCCGGCCGGGGCCGGTGTCCGTGAGCTGGGCGTTCCCAGACTGTGAGGCCAGGACGGTGGGCACGCGCCGATTGTTACCCACACCCGATGGCAAACACCGTTAGTTTTGAGAAAATCCGTTGGCCCGCATCGATTCGGCGTCGAGTCGTCGTGCACGCGCCTCACGGCGTCGCACGGCCCGTGCGTCAGGCGGCCCTGGCGTCGAGCGGGCCCGGCGTCAGACGCGGTTGCGGCCCCGGCGCCACTCGCTCGCCAGTAGCCAGGCCAGGTAGGCGCCGCCGAGCGCGCCGGTCATGATGCCGACCGGCAGCTGTTCCGGCGAGAACAGCCGCTGCGCGAGCAAATCGCTCCCGGACAGCAGCACCGCGCCCATCAACGCGGCCGGCACCAGGCCCGGTGCCGACGACCGGGTCAGCCGACGAGCGAGCTGCGGCGCCGCGAGCGCGACGAACGTAACCGGCCCCGCTGCCGCGACCGCCACCCCGGTGAGCAGGACGCCGACCGCGATCAACAGGCCGCGCGTGCGCTCGACCGGTACGCCGAGCCCTTTGGCCGCTTCGTCGCCCAGCTGGAGGATCGACGCCCGCCGGTTCTGCGCCAGCGCGATCGGCAGCAGCACGACCAGCACGCCCAACGTCGGCAGGGCCTGGTCCCAGCCCCGACCGTTGAGGCTGCCGACCAGCCAGACCTGCGCACCCAGCGCGTCCTGCAAGCTCGCCCGCGTGATCAGGTAGTTGTTGGCCGCGACGAGCATCGCGTTGATGCCGATCCCGATCAGGATCATCCGGAAGCCCTGGACGCCGCCGCGGAACGCCAGCAGGTAAACCGCGGCCGCGGTGACCAGGCAGCCGGTCACCGCACCCAGCTCCACCGGCCCGTCGTCCGTGACGAGCAGGACGAGCAATGCGCCGGTGGCCGCGCCGGTCTGGAACCCGATGACGTCCGGGCTGCCCAGCGGGTTACCGGAAAGGTTCTGGAAGATCGCGCCGCTCACGGCCATCGCCGCGCCTGCGACCACCGCGGTCGTGAAGCGCGGCAAGCGCAGCGTCCGGACGATGAAGTCGGTCGCCGGGTCGCCCGCGCCGAAGATCGCCTTCCCGACATCGAGCAGCGGGATCCGGAAGTCGCCGGTGGTCGTCGCGACCGCGCCGATCACCAGCACCGCGACGAGCAGACCGACGCAGACGGAGGTCGTCCGCAGATCGATGCGCAGCGATACCCGGTCCCCCGGTGCGCGCAGGATCCGCGACCGCGGCGGGAGCAGCGCGCTCACAGCGACGCCAGTCGACGGCGCCGGCAGAGCGCGATGAACATCGGCGCGCCCAGGAACGCGGTGACGACGCCGACCTGCATCTCGGCGGGCGCGATCACGAGACGTCCGACCAGATCCGACCCGAGCAGCAGGATCGGCGAGAGCAGCATCGAGTACGGCAGCACCCAGCGCTGATCGGCGCCGACCAGGAGACGCGCGGCGTAGGGCACGGCGAGCCCGAGGAACAGGATCGGACCGGCTGCCGCCGTCGCCCCACCGCAGAGCAGCATCACGGCGATCGCGACCAGCACACGGATCCGTCCGAGGTGCGCGCCGAGGGCCCGCCCGGTGTCGTCGCCGAGCGCGAGGACGTTGAGCGACCGGCCGAGGGAGAGCGCGAGCACGATGCCGATCAGGATGAACGGGGCGACCTGCCACACGACCGTGGTCGAGCGACCGCTGAGCGAGCCGACCTGCCAGAAGCGGAACTCGTCGAACGCCCCGGGGTTCAGGTACTGCACGGCCCAGGTGAACGCGCCGAGCACGGCGGTGACGGCGGCACCGGCGAGGACCATGCGGTCGGGCGAGGCGGTGCTCCGCCCGGACGAACCGAGGACGTACACGAACACCGACGCGACGGCGGCACCGGCGAACGCGAACCAGACGTAGCCGAGGACGCTCTCGATGCTCAGGAACGCGATCGCGACGACGACCGCGGCGGAGGCGCCGAGGTTGACGCCGAGGACGCCCGGCTCGGCGAGCGGGTTACGGGTCAGCGACTGCATCAGCGCTCCGGCGAGACCGAGAGCGGCGCCGACCAGCACTCCGAGCATCGTCCGGGGGATGCGCAGGTCGTGGACGATGAGCGCGTCGCTGGAGCCGTCGTTGTGCCGGAGCAGATCCCAGACGGCGAGGAACCCGACCTGCTTGGTGCCGACCCAGACGGACAGCAGGCAGACGAGGGCGAGGGCGGCAGCGGCGATCAGTAGCCCGATCGCGCGCAGGACGTGAACGCGTGGGCGCGCCTCGGGCGGTCTCGCGGGTGCCGCGAACTCGGGCTCAACCCGCACGCCCGCCTCCCCGTCTCGTCGTCCGACTAAGGGCAGGCTAACTAACCGGTTCCGCGCCGTCCGGGAGCGGGGTGCTCGCGCCGGACACGGCGATGGCCTCCCCTGCCGGGGAGGCCATCGCGGGTCGGGCGCTTACTTCTTCTTCGCGTAGCGGGCGCGGAACTTCTCGACGCGACCGGCGCTGTCGAGGATGCGCTGCTTACCGGTGTAGAACGGGTGGCTCGCCGACGAGATGTCCACCTCGACCAGCGGGTACGTCTTGCCGTCCGTCCACTCGATCGTGCGGTCCGTCGCCACCGTCGAACGGGTCAGGAAGGCCTCGTCCGCAGATCGGTCACGGAACACCACCGGGCGGTACTCGGGGTGGATGCCAGGCTTCATGCCTACGTTCCTCTCTCTTCGCGACCGTCCCGGCCGCTCGGTTGGATAACCCAACCCGCCCTGGGGATGTTCCCACTCGGAATAGTTGAACATGGTTTTCGTTATACTAACCGCAAGCGCCCGGCGAGGAGAGAGAAGATTCGGATGGCCAAGGGCAACGAGCTCCGCCCGGTGATCAAGCTGCGGTCCACCGCGGAGACCGGCTACACGTACGTCACCCGGAAGAACCGGCGGAACGACCCGAACCGGCTGACGCTGACGAAGTACGACCCTCGCGCGGGTCGCCACGTGGAGTTCCGCGAGGAGCGCTAATCGGAACCGGCTGACGCCCGGGCATCGCCATCCGCGGTGCCCGGGCGTCGCCGTGTGCGGTTCGCCGAACCGGGGTAGCGAACCTCCATGACTGCGAACCCCTCCGAGGCCGATCGGAACGCCGAGACCGCCGCGCCGCACGTCGACGACCTCGACACCGATCCGCACCACGACGCGCTCTCCAGCGACAACGACCCGGTCGTCGACGACGCGGACACCCGTTCCCCCGCGGAGATCGCCGAGGAACGCGAGGAGCGCAGCGTCGACGCAGGCCCGCACGCCGACCCGCACGCCGATCAGCGCCCGACGATTCCTGCCGTGCCGAAGCCGGTGGTGCCTGCCGTCGCGGGCATCCTCGCGTTCGTCCTGCTCGCGTTCCCGTTCGGCTGGACGATCGCCGGTGCGGTGATCGGTGGGCTCGTCGCCGCCGCGGTCTCGTACGCGTTCGTCTTCCGCCTCTGACGACGGACGACGCGACCGATCGACTCAGACCGTGGCCGGCGCCGGCGCGGTGGGCGGCGTCACCGGAGCGGAAGCACCCCATCGACGGGCCAGCACGGCGCAGACGATCAGCTGCAGTTGGTGGAAGAGCATCAGCGGCAGGATCACCAGCCCCGCGCCGGTACCCGCGAACAGCACCGTAGCCATCGGCACGCCGGTCGCGAGGCTCTTCTTCGAGCCCGCGAAGATGATCGTGATCCGATCCTCCCGCGGGAACCGCAGCTTGCGCGCCGCGAACGTCGTGACCGCCAGGACGACGACGAGCAGCACGACACACACCGCCACCAGCGCAGCGAGATCCCAACCGGCGAGCTCGCTCCACACCCCCGCCACGACCGCTCCGCTGAACGCGGTGTAGACGACCAGCAGGATCGAGCCCCGATCGAGCAGGCCGAGCACCGTCTTGTGCCGCCCGACGAACCCACCGATCCACGGCCGCAACGCCTGCCCGAGCGCGAACGGCACCAGCAACTGGACGACGATCCTCAGCACGGTGCCACCGGAGAAGCTCATGCCCGTGTCGCTGAGCAGCACCGCGACCAGCACCGGCGTCAGCACGACGCCCAGCACGTTCGACAGCGAGGCGGTGCAGATCGCCGCCGCCACGTTGCCCTTCGCGATGGAGGTGAACGCGATCGACGACTGCACCGTCGACGGCAGCAGGCAGAGGAACAACACCCCGGCCGCGAGCTCGGCGGAGAGCACGCTCTCCGGGAGTAGCCGCACCGCGAGACCCAGCAGCGGGAACAGCACGAACGTGGAGGCCAGAACCGCGAGGTGCAGCCGCCAATGGCGGATGCCTGCGATCACGGTTTCGGTGGACAGCCGGGCGCCGTACAGGAAGAACAAAAGCCCGATGGCGACGACGATCAGCTGGTCGAGTACGTCCTCGACGACGCCGCGGGCCGGCAACGCGGATGCCAGCGCAACCATCGTGAGCAGCGCGACGATGTACGGGTCGGGGCGGAGCCGACGAAGGAACGCGGACATTGTGCCTCTTCCGGTGACGCAGGAGCTGTTCTCAGCCTGCGGCACCGCGCGGAGATCGTGAAGTGCGATCACCGCTCTGACTGTGATCATAAACTGTGATCATGTTCGACCCGGTGCAGCTCCGCTCGTTCCTCGCGGTGGCGCGGGCGCGGAGCTTCACCCGAGCGGCCGCCGAACTGGGCGTGCAGCAGTCGACGGTCAGCCAACACATCCGAAAGCTGGAGCAGGCGACCGGCCGGCCCCTGTTCCTCCGCGACACCCACACCGTGCTGCTCACCGCCGACGGCGAGGCGATGCTCGGGTTCGCGCGAGCGCTGAGCGAGATCCACGAGCAGGCGGCCGGGTACTTCGCGGGCTCCGAACTCCGCGGCCGGCTGCGGTTCGGCGTCTCGCAGGACCTGGCCCTGACCCAGCTACCGCGCATCCTCCGCCACTTCCGCCGCACTCACCCGCTCGTCGACCTGGAGCTGACCGTCGAGCTGAGCGGGACGCTGCACGCCCGGCTCCAGGCCGGTGAACTCGACCTCGTCTTCGCGAAGCGGCTGGCCGGTCAGGTGGACGGCCAACTCGTGTACCGGGAGAAGCTCGCCTGGCTCGGCGTCCCGGACCTGCGGCTGGACCCGGCCGGGCCGGTGCCGCTGATCATCTACCCACCGCCGAGCATCACCCGGTCCCGGGCGCTCGAGGTGCTCGCCGAGCAGCGGCGCTCGTGGCGGGCGGTGTGCACGAGCGCGAGCCTCAACGGACTGGCCGCCGCCGCACTGGGTGGCCTCGGCGTGGTGCCGTTCGTCCAGCGGCTCGGCCCAGCGGGGCTGACCGAGGTACCACCGCAGTACCGCCTACCACCGCTCGGCGACGTCGAGTTCGTGCTGTTGCGCACCGACCGGACCGTCCCGGAGTCGGCCGAGGCGCTCGCGGCCGCGATCCGCACCGCCGGAGCCCGTCCCGACCTCGCGCCGTGAGCTGCCCGGCGCCGGTGAGCAAGCTGACGGTTTCCTGACCATCGGCGAGGAACTCTGTCCCCGGTGCCCCGCACGGGCAACGCTGACCGGGTGACCGATCTTGCTGACCTCGACGCCGGAGCCGCCCGGGTACTGGTCGTCGACGACGACCCCCGGATCGCGGAGCTGCTGGTGACCACGCTGCGGTTCGCCGGTTTCACCCCGACCGCGGTGGGCTCCGGGACCGACGCCTTACAGCTGCTCGCCGCGCACCCGCCCGAGCTCGTGATCCTCGACGTCATGCTGCCCGACGTCGACGGCTTCGACGTCGCCAGGCAGCTCCGGCGGAACGGCCACCGGTGCCCCGTCCTGTTCCTCACCGCTCGGGACACCACGAACGACAAGGTCACCGGCCTGGTCCTCGGCGGCGACGACTACGTCACCAAACCGTTCAGCGTCGCGGAGGTCATCGCCAGGGCGCACGCACTGCTCCGCCGGGTCCGGGGCGACACGTCCACCGTGCTGGTCTACGCCGACCTGCGGATGAACGACGAAACCCACGAGGTCCGCCGCGGCGACCGGCTGATCGAGCTGTCGCCCACGGAGTACCGGCTGCTGCGGTACCTGCTGCAGAACGCCGGGCGGGTGGTCTCGAAAGCGCAGATCCTCGAACGGGTCTGGCAGTACGACTTCGGCGGGGACGCGGGCGTCGTCGAGAAGTTCATGTCGCACCTGCGGAAGCGGATCGACGTGGTCGATCCGCCGCTGCTGCAGACCGTGCGCGGCTTCGGGTACGTGCTGCGGACGCCGTCGCGATGAAGCCCACCAGCCTCCGCGCACGCTTGCTCGCCGGCATCCTGCTGCTGGTGACGCTCGGCCTCGTCGGCACGGACGTCGCGCTCTACGTCACGCTCGACTCGCACCTCGAGGCCAGCCTCGACGACGACCTCGCCGCGACCGCCGAGGAGATGCGCCAGAAGATCGAGCCCACCCTCTTCAATGACCGACCCGTGGTCGGGTTCAGTTTTCCCGCCCGGCTAGTGCGGCCGGTGTCGGGGGCACTCGTGGTCACTCCCGGCCGTGGCGGCGACATCGCGATCGCGCCCGGAGGAGGGATCCGGACGTACGAGCAGTCCGGCGACGGAGGTCTCGGTGCCCGCTTCACCCGCGGCGAGGTTCCCGTGGGCTACTCCGACCTCGACATCGAGGGGGTACCGAGTCGCGTGCTGTACCGGCAGTTCGACGATCGGGAGGACGCAAGCATCAAAGACGAATTCAGCGGGGTCGTGGTCGTCGCGCCGCGCGATACGCACCGCGCCACGCTGAACCAGCTGCTCGTCGCCGAGCTGGTGGCCACCGGCGTGGCGTTGATCGCCGTGGCCGCGCTCTCGCTCGCGGTGATCCGGGTCGGTCTGCGGCCGGTCGGCGCGATCGCCGAGGCCGCCACCGCGGTGGCCGCAGGCGACCGCGACCAGCGGATTCCGGTCCCACCGCGCAGCGACGAGATCGGGCGCCTGGCGGTCGTGCTGAACCAGGCATTCGACCAGCGGCGCATCGCCGAGGACCAGCTGCGCCGATTCGTCGCGGACGCCTCCCACGAGCTGCGCACCCCGATGACCACGATCGCGGGCTGGGCGGACCTGTACTTCCAGGGTGGGCTTCCGGAGCCGGACGGCGTCGAGACCGCGATGACGCGGATCGCCGAGAAGTCGGCCGAGGTCGGTGTCCTGGTGGAGGACCTGCTGCTGCTCGCGCGGCTGGACGAGCGTCGTCCGCTGGAGCGAACGCCGGTGGACCTCGCCGCGCTCGCCGCCGAGGTCTGCGCGGACGCCCGAGTCCTCGACGCCGACCGCCCGCTGACGTTGGACGCCCCCGAGCCCGCGACCGTCCTCGGCGACCCGGACCGGCTCCGGCAGGTCGTCCGCAACCTGGTCGGCAACGCGTTCCGGCACACTCCGGACGGGACCGCGGTGCGGGTGGCCGCCGTACTGGCGTCCGACCGGGTGCTGCTCACCGTCGCCGACGACGGCCCCGGCATCTCGGAAGACGACCGCGCGCACGTGTTCGAGCGGTTCTACCGGGCCGGCACCACGACGCCGTCCCGCGTCGGCGCGGGGCTGGGCCTGGCGATCGTCGAAGCGATCGTGCGAGCCCACGACGGCACCGTGACACTCGAACCGGGCACGGGCGCCACGTTCACGGTGTCGCTGCCTGCGGCGACGCCGTGACCCGAGTTCAGGCCGGGCCCGGGAACTGCAGGACGACGGTGGTGCCCGCGCCGAGCCTGCTGCGGAGGTCGACCTGCCCGCCGTGCGCGTTGACGATCGCGCGGACCAGCGTCAGCCCGAGCCCCGGGCCCTGGATGGCCGCCGCCTCAGCGGTCTCGCTCCGGTAGAACGGGTCGAACAGCCGAGGGATCTCGCCCTCGTCGATACCGGTTCCGGTGTCGGTGACGACGACGGTGGGCCTCGGCACATCGGTGACCTGGACGGTGATCGCACCGTCGGGGGTGAACTTGATCGCGTTGAGCAGGACGTGCTGCAGAGCCTGGGTCAGCTCGCGGTGCGACCCGGTGACGACGACCGGCCCCGGCTTGTCGAACGTGAGCGTGAGGCCCTTCGGGTCGGCCAGCGGGCGGCTACCGGCCACGACCGCACCGACCAGCTCGGTCAGGTCGATCGGCACCCGGGCGACGTCGATCCCCTCCGCGCCGATCTTGGTCGCCAGCAGCATGTCGTCGACCAGCCGCGTCAGGCGGTGCGCGTTGCGCTGCACCACGGTGAGGAAGTCCCGGCCGGTCTCCGGGTCGAGCGGGTCGCTGTCGTCGAGAAGGAGTTCGAGATAGCCCCGGATCGAGGACAGCGGCGTCCGCAGCTCGTGGCTGACCGTGGTGAGGATCCGGTTCTTGAGGTCCTCCAGTTCGACGACACGCCGGTTGACGTCCGCGGTCCGGCGCGCGTACGAGCGCAGCTCGATCTCTGCGGCCGCGTGCCTGGCCAGCGCCCGGAGCGCGCGCCGCTGCTGCTGGCTGAGCGTGCGTGGCTGGTGGTCGATGACGCACACGGTGCCGAGGCTGAGCCCGCCCTCCACCCGGAGCGGCGCCCCGGCGTAGAACTGGATGTAGGGCTCACCGACGACCAGCGGATTGCCGGCGAAGCGCGGGTCGGCGCGGGCATCCGGCACCTCGAGTACGTCGGGCTGGTCCAAGGCGTGGGCGCAGAACGAGTTGTCGCGGCAGCCCTCGGAGTAGTCGACGCCCACCCGGGCCTTGAACCACTGCCGGTCGTCGTCGACCAGACTGACCATCGCGATCGGGGTACGGCAGATCTCGGCGGCCAGCAGCGCGATGTCGTCGAACTCGGGTTCGGCGTCGGTGTCCATGATCCGCAGGCCACGCAGAACCGCCAGCCGAGCCTCCTCCTGCACTGCGTTGGTTACGGTCACCAGTCGGCCTCTCCGCAACGACAGCCTTCCACCAGCCAATACGGCGGTTCGGGAGGATTCCTGAGCAGGCCGCACCCATCAATCACCCACGCCCGCGCCCGGGGCACTCCCCCTCCGCTCCCCGTCGGAGATCAACTCCGCGGCGACCGGCCCGATGTCCGGACGAGTCATCACTCGCTCGACGAAGGGCAGACCTGTGCACCGGGTATTAGCACGGACCATCGCCGCAACCGCGGCGCTGGCCGCGACGGCGGTCGGGTTCCCGGCCTACGCGGCCGACGACGACCTGAAGGGTGCGGACGGTCGGCTCGAACTCCTGACGGCACCACTCCCGGCCATGCTCAGTGGTCAGCAGGGCTGGATCGCCGGCACCTACCTCGCCGACAAGGACCTCTGCGACGTCCGGATCACCGGCAGCGGCCCCGGCGTGTCGATCAGCTACCCCACCAACACCGGCTCCTACTCGTCGTTCTACCGGGAGGGCTGGCTCGCCGACAGCGGCCTGGACTTCTCCGCGCTCAACGTCACGGTCTCGCCCAGCGTCAGCGCACCGGTGACGGTCACGTTGACCGCGTCGTACATCAAGACGGCCACCGGCAAGGCCGGGGACGCCTGCCACGGCAGCCGGAAGACGCAGACGATCACCGCCACGCTGCCGGTCCGCGTCGGCTCAGCCCCCTACACGGTGAAGACCACCGAGGTCAGCGTCGATCGGACCGCAGCGAGCTGGGTGCAGATCGTCGTCCGCGGTGAGCTGCCGGACACGGGTGCGCTGCGGGCCACGCTGGCGCCGCCGCCCGGCATGGTCGTGGCCTACCCCGGTGAGGCCACGTCCGCGGGTCTGCACGGCGGGGACGCCCCGACGGTCGGTACCGACGACTACTTCGCGGTCCGGATCGACGCGACAGGGCTCGCGGCCGGTACCTACCGGGTACCGCTGACCGTCACGTCCGGTTCGACGAAGACCACCACGACGCTGGCCGTGGTCGTCGGCGGCACGAAGACGAAGGCGGTTCAGGCAGCGCTCAAGGGCAAGGCGGCGACCACCGCGTACACCAAGATGGCAGCGGCCCGCCTGTGCGCGCTGCGCAACCGCGTCTACCCGACGCCGACCGCGCTGCAGGCCGCCTACCGGGCGGTCGAGAAGGCGTCCGGCCTGTCCACGGCCCAGATCACCGCGTTCGACCGGAAGGCCACCACGGACTCGGCGCTCCGCAAGGCGATCGTCCGGCAGTACAAGGCGACCTGCCGCTGACGCGCGGCTCGCCGCTGACCGACGTCCCGGTCCGGCCGGAGCAGCCGGCCAGACAGCCGACCGGACCGGGACGTCGGAGTGTCAGGCGCCGAGCTCGGCGCGGGTGGGGAGCGACGCCATCGCGCCGTGCCGGGTGACGGTGACCGCCGCGACCCGCGTCGCCCACCGTGCGGCCTCGACGATGTCGGCGCCGTCGAGCACGGCGTCGGCGATCGCGGCGCAGAAGCTGTCACCCGCCGCGGTCGCGTCCACGGCCTTGACCTGCTCGGCCGGCACCCGGGTCGACCGCTCCGCCTCGACCACCAGGCAGCCCTGAGCCCCGAGCGTGACGACCACCGGGCCGCGGGTGCCCAGTTTCTGGGCGATCTGCACGAGGTCACCGCGGTCGACGCCGGCCAGGCCGAGCAACTCGCCCCGGTTCGGCACCAGCACGTCGACGTTGGCGAGCAGCGACGCGGCGACCGGCCGGGCGGGAGCCGGGTTCAACACCACCAGCCCGTTCGCCACCGACGCGGCCTCCTCGACCACCGCGGCGGGCACCTCCTGCTGGAGCAGCACGCAGCGGGCGCCGGCGACCAGGTCGCGATCGACCTCCACGTGGTTGTTGGCACCGGGGCTGACGACGATCGTGCTGTCGCCCTCGGGGTCGACGAACACGAACGCCTGTCCGGTCGGTCCATCGACCCGCCGGACGCCGCCGACGTCGATCTGCTCGTCGCGCAGGATGCTCAGCAGGTAGTCGCCGTCCTGAGCGCCCACCGCCCCGACCATCGCGGTGCGGCGTCCCAGGCGGGCCGCGGCCACGGCCTGGTTGCCGCCCTTGCCACCTCCGCTGCGCCGGGCGTCGCCACCGAGCAAGGTCTGGCCGGCGGCGGGCGCCTCCGGGACGTCGACCGTGACATCGACGTTGAGGCTGCCTACGACGACGATCTCGAACGAGTTCATGGACCAACTTCTAGTTTGGTGAGAATAATTCAGCCTCTCACGAGCGCTCAATTCAGGACGCTCCGCGAGGGCCGGCTGAATTATCCTCATCGGTCAGCTTGCGGGCGATGTCGGCGTAGTCCGCGCGCGGCGGCGCGAACACGTCGAGGTTGATGCAGGGCTCGGTGAGCGGCTGGATGTAGTGCTCGGCGCCGGCCGGCACCAGCAGCATCGAGCCGGCGGTCATCCGATGCGGAACGCCGTCGACGTAGTAGTCGGCCTCGCCGGCCAGGATCATCGCGAGCTGGTCGAAGTCGGCGTGCGAGTGCGGCCGGAGATCCATGCCGACCGAGAGCGAGTGCCAGCAGAGCATGACCTCGTCGGTGCTATACACCCGGCGCCGCACGCCCGGCCGGATCACGTCCTCCGGGACATCGTCCCAGTTCACGACCGTTCGGTAGAGCGCTTCGCTGAGCTTCATCGGGTTTCTCCCAGGGTCTTCCGCAGCGCGGCGGCGAGGAACTGCAGGTCGGAGCCGATCACCACGTACCGGTCGCCGGCCGCCTCCGCGGCGGTGGCCGCGTCGGGGGTCGCACACCAGGAACCGGTGATGGTTCCGACCGCTCGGACTTCCCGGACGCGTTCGTCGAACGCCTCGGTGTTCCCGAGGCCCACGCTCACGGCGAGGTCGGTGACACCGAGGAACACGACGTCCAGGCCGCGGACGACGTCGGGCAGCGGGTCGTCGGTGGTGGCCGTTTCGATCTGGCCGACGAGGAGCGGCGGGTCGTTTCGCTCGGCGGCCAGGTAGTCGGCGAGCGGAACGCCGCTGTAGTTCGCGCCGGGGTGGGCGAGCGAGATGCTGCGGGCACCGTCCGGGGCGTAGCGTGTGGCGGCGATCAGCGCCGCGGTCTCGGCGGCGGAGCGGAGCGTGGAGAGCTGGACGCCGGCCGCGCCCGCTTCGAGCAGCCGGTTGATCAGCCCGGAGTCGACGGCCGGGATCCGCACCAGCGCGGGCAGTCCGAGCGCGGCGGCCCGGCTGACCGCGCGGCGGGCCTGCTCCTCGGAGAGCTGCGAGTGCTCCAGGTCCACCACCACGAAGTCCGCCCCTGCCGCTTTCGCGAGGTCGACGGGCTCCTCCCCGGCGAGCTTCAGAAAGGTCCCGCGCACGCGCTCGCCCGCGGCGAGGGCGGCACGCAAGCCCGAGCGCGCGGGCATCCGCGGAACGATGTCGCGGGAGGCTCGTGTGGGCGAGCTTTCCGCCACATCATTCGGCGGGTCGGCTGCGGTGGGGCCGAGCATCACGCCACCGCGTCGGAACTGTGGCCGGGGGTGGTCTTCCACGCCGCGTTCACCAGCGGTGCGATGTGGTTGATCGCTGTCGCGGCCTCACCGAAGCCGACCGAGATGAGCGCGACCTTGCCGTCGTACATCGCGATGTCCCCGGCCGCGAAGACCCGCGGAAGGTTCGTCCGCTGCGCGCGATCGACGAGGATCCGGCGCCGCTTGATCTCCATGCCCCAGTCGGCCATCGGGCCCAGGTCGGTGAGGAACCCGATCGCCGCGACGATCGTCTGCACGTCCCGGGAGACGGTCTCCTTGGTCTCGACGTGCTCCAGCGTGAGCGACTCGACCGCCGCGGAGCCGGAGACCTCGACCACCTCGTACGGGGTGACCAGCTCGACCGAGGACTCGCGCAGTCTCTCCACGCTCTTCTCGTGCGCCCGGAACGCGTCCCGGCGGTGCACCAGCGCGACGCTGTTCGCCAGCGGCTCCAGCGCCAGCGCCCAGTCGACCGCCGAGTCGCCACCGCCCACCACGACCACGTCGTGCCCGGCCAGGTCGTTCAGCCGCGGCACGAAGTACCGCAGGCCACGCCCCGCGAAGTGACCACCAGCGGGCAACTCCTTGGGCTCGAACGTGCCCATGCCGCCGGCGATCAGGACCGCACGCGCGTGCACGGTGACGCCGGGATCGCCCGGCGTGCTCGCAACTGCGTCCACGGTGACGCCGTCGTCGCGGACCTCGATCGACGTCGCCCGTTGCTCCAGCAGGAACGTCGGCTTCGATTGCTGGGCCTGCGCGCACAGCGCGTCGACCAGGTCCTGGCCCCGCACGGCCGGGAACCCCGCGACGTCGTAGATGTTCTTCTCCGGGTACAGAGCGGCGAGCTGCCCGCCGACCTCGGGCAGCGAGTCCATCACCGCGACCGACATCCCGCGGAACCCGGCGTAGTACGCGCCGTAGAGCCCTACCGGACCGGCGCCGATGATCAGGACATCGACCTCTACTTGGTCCACGACGCCACCTCCTCGTGGTCGGCCGGGAGCGGCGGCACCTTCCGCGCGCCACCCGGCGAACCGAGCCCGAGCGTGACGAACACCGTCTCGTTGATCGTGGCGAACTGCTCCTTGTCCCCCGGCAGGTCGTCCTCGTGGTAGATCGAGACGACCGGGCAGGCGGGCTCGCAGCGACCGCAGTCGACGCACTCCTCCGGGTTGATGTACATCATCCGCGGACCGGGGTAGATGCAGTCGACCGGGCACTCCTCGATGCAGGAGCGGTCTTGGACGTCGATGCAGGCATCGGTGACGACGTAGGCCATGGGGTGCTGCCTAACTAGCTCAGGCCGAGGTGGCGTTGCCGCGCCACTCGGTCAGTTCCTGGGACACGCCGTGCACGAACACCGCGGCGGGCTCGAGCCGGGGCGCCTCGATCGTGTTGCCGGCCGCGTCCGGAAGGACCGCGGTACCGGCTTCCTTCAGCACGGTGACGTGCGCGGGTCCGCCGACGGTCAGCGAGCCGTACCCCTCGGCGTCCAGGCCGAGCAGCTTGGCCGGGGCGGTGGTGACCCTGGGCAGGATCTCCGACATCGGCACGCCCAGCGCGAGGAACTTCGACATCGACGTCACCAGGTCGAACACCGGGCCGCGCCAGTTGCGGGCGGACGTGTCGGAGCTGAGCACGTCCGGCAGGAAGCCCTCCGCGATCGCGGGCTTCGCGACCTCGAACGAGAGGTTGCTGCGGCCGTGCGCCGAGTCGTAGAGGACGCCGCGCTCGCGGGCCTTGTACACCTCACGGAGCACGGCGCCGTTCTCGTCGAGGATGCCGTTCTCCTTGCCGGTGTAGCAGTGGGCGATGATGTCGCCGGGGCGCAGCCGGTCGAGGATCTCCGGCAGCGTCAGCGCGGTCTCGCCGATGTGGACCATCACCGGCAGGCCGGCCTGCTCGCCGAGCGCGATGGCCTTCTCCAGCAGCGGCACGATCCGGTCGCCCAGCACGTCCTCGGAGAGCCGGATCTTGAAGCCGCGGACGACGTCCGGGTTCTCGGCGGCGGTGGCGAGCGCGTCCTCGACGTTGAACGTGTCGGGGTTGAGCAGCTCGCCGTAGCGGAAGTCGATCAGGCCGAGCACCGAGACGTTGAGGAAGTTGACGATCCGCATGACGGTCGGCTCGACCACCAGCGTGCGGAACGCGGGGAACGTGGAGGCACCGGCGGTACCGGCGTCCGCGGCGGCGACGACGCCCCGGCGCAGGTGGGCCTCGTCCTGCGGAGCGCCCACCTTCGAGACCTTGTGGAAGATGTGCGTGTGCCCCTCGACCAGGCCGGGCAGCACGGATGCGCCGGTCACGTCGACGATCTGGGCGGTCGCCGCGGCCTCGCTGTCGGCCAGGCCGGTGCCGATCGCGGCGATCTTGCCGTCGGCGATCGCGAGGTCGGCGACCTCGTTGCGCCCGGAGGCCGAGTCGAGCACGGTGCCGCCGCGCAGCACGGTGTCGTAGCGAGCTTCAGACATGGAGACCTCCACGGGGCGGGTCCCGCGGCGGGATCCCGGAACTGGGGATGGGGCTGAGGAATTTCAGGCGACGGTGTTCACGAGCGGCACCAGGCCGCCGACCGCGATCGTCACTTCCTGGCCGGGGCGCAGGTAGTCGTTCAAGTCCTGCCCGGTGCCGGGCGGCGTGCCGGTGAGGACGACGTCCCCGGGTTCCAGCCGCACGTAGCGGGAGAGCCAGGACAACAGGTCGGGCACCTCGAAGATCAGGTCGGCGGTCGTGCTGTTCTGCCGCTGCTCGCCGTCCACCCACGAGGCCACCGGGATCGCGTTCGGGTCGTTCAGATCGCTGATCGGGACCATCGTGGGGCCGAGGGGCGCGCAGCCCGGGAAGCCCTTCGCCAGCGTCGGGGTGCCGGTCGCCTTCATGACGTCTCGCGCGGTGGTGTCGTTCGCGGCGAGGACGCCGGCGACCGCGTCCCAGACGTCCTCGGGCCGCGCGTCCGAGAGCGGGCGACCGAGCACGACGCCGACCTCCGCTTCGTAGTCGAACTGCGTGGTGAGGTCGGTCGGGATCCGCAGGGTCGCGCGGTGGGCGGCGAGGGCGGTGGCCGGCTTCAGGAACAGGATCGGCTCAGTGGGAACCGGCCGCCCGGTGAGTGCCGCTTTGCCGTGGTAGTTGAGCCCGACGCCCCAGACCGTGGTGTCCAGTCCTAACGGCGGGACGACGACCTCGTCCAGCTGGGTCTTGGGCAGTCGGCGCGTGACCGGCGCCTGCTCGACCTCGGCCAGCGTCCGGCCGGCTTTCAGCAGCCACCGCAGGTTGGGGAACGGCAGGTCGACGACGGCCAGCTCGTCGCCCTCGACCCGGGCGATGCCGTAGCGGGTGACGAGCGTTTCCATGCCATCGATCTTCAGATGCGAGATCTCATCATGTCAAGTGAGACGGCGCATCTCATCGTGAGACAAGAATCCGCTCGTAGACCCGACACCAGCGGGCGAGCTCGGACACGGAGAACGTGTCGACGCGGGGATCGCCGGTGTTCGGGGCCGGACGGGGACCGAGGCGGGCGGTGGGCACGCCTGCGGCCCGGAACGCGACGCCGTCGGTGGAGCCCGTCCAGCCCGATATCGGTGGTGCTGAGTACCCAGGAGTGTGGGGGTGGAACTCGGACGAATAGGCGTCGCACGCTACCCGGACGATCGGTGCGTCCGCGGGCGTCCCGGGGCCGTCACCGAGCAGGAGCTCATCCACGCTGACGCCGTCGAAGCCGCTCAGCGCCGCCCGCAGCGAGGCCGCGGCAGCCCCTGGCTCCACCGGCCCGGGCAGCACGAGGTAGCAGTGGAGCTCGAGCGCGGCCGGCGCGAGATCGGGCTTCTCCGGCGACCCCGCACGCAGCGCCCCGAGCCCGAACGACGCCCCGTCCTGCCGCGACGGGTCGACGCGAAGCGCCTGCTGCGTAGCGTCCGCCACGTAGTTCGAACCCCAGGACTGAACGGCGGCGAGCAGTGCACCGGCCTGCGACAGCAGGCCGCCCGGAGGGCGCAGCAGGCCCGGCAGCATCAGCGGCCCCCAGCCCGCTTCGAGCCGGATCCGGAGGTAGAGCGCGGCCGGCTCCTGCCGCAGCACGCCCGGCGGGCCGCCCTTCGCGACGACGGCGGCGCGCGGGCGGGGAAACGCCGTCAGGTACTCGGTGACGCCGGTGTCGTGCACACCCCACCGATGGGTCCCTCGGGCGGCCAGCAGGAGGTGCGCCGTGCCGCTGGCCTGCTCGGCGGCGCGCGCGAACGCGACGCCGGCCGCCGCCGCGGGCGCCTTCGCGACGCCGAGCCCGAACCCGCTCACGGTGTCGCCCTCGTGCCGGTACGGCGGCACCGGATCGTCCCGGCCGGTGATCGCCGCGTCCATCGCTGGATCGCCGGTCAGCGACGTGTCCAGGTGGGAGTAGAGCACCACGTCGGCGGGGCCGTCGCCGGTCGTCGCCAGCACGCTCGCCGAGTCGCCGCCGAGCGGGCGTACCCGCCAGTCGATCGACGGCCAGCGCGACGACGCCCAGGCGGCGAACGCCTCGGCCAACGGGCGCTCACCACCGTGCGGGCTCGCGGTGCCGGCCAGTTCACCCAGCACCGCCAGAACGTCGTGCGTCAGAACCGCTCCCAGTCGTCCGCCGCCGCGCGCCAGACGTCGATGTTGCGCGGGTCGCCGCCCATCCGGCGGGCCTTGTGCGTCTCGTTCTGCTCCGGCGTGAAGACCCGGTGGCCGTCGCAGAGCTCGATCCGGGGACCGAAGCGGGCGTCATACAGGTAGAACGCGATCGAGTGCGACGCCGAGTGGTTCACGATGTCGGACGCGATCTCGGTGCCCTTGTAGAGCGCCCTCGCCCGGCCACGCATGACGTGGTCGAGGCTCTTCATCTTGAAGCAGAGGTGCGCCAGGTAGAACCGGTCGTCGCGGCGCAGCGCGAGCGAGTGGTGGTACCGGTTCTCCGACCGCAGGAACGACGAAGAGCCGCGGCCCGGCGTCATCACGTAGTCGGACGCCTGGAAGCCGAGCACGTTCAGGTAGAAGTGCTGCGACTCCTCGTAGTGGTCGGTCGAGAGGAACGGGTGCACGAGCTCCACCGGCCGGTACTCGAGCAGCGGCGGCTCGGCGTACTCGTAGAACTCCCAGCCGAACTCCAGCGTGAGGCCGTTCGGGTCCTTCGTCGCGAAGCCCCGGGTGCAGACCGACGCGGTGCGCTCGTGCAGCGGGAGGATCTCCGCGCCCTCAGCCCGGAGCCGCTTCTCCAGGTCGTCGAGGACCTCCTCGGACTCGACGCTCAAGCCGATCGCCAGCGTGTCGAATTCGGTGAGGCCCGGGTCGCTGACCAGCTCGATCGAGTACTGCTCGATGCCGGCCCTGAGTTGCGCGTACTCGGGTGTACGCGCCTCCACCTGGAGACCCACGTGGTACGTGTAGAACTCGATGGCTTCGTCCAGCGCGGGGGTGGCGAGGCGGGCGAACTGAATGCCGTACGGGCCGCGCGGGCGGTTGATCACTGGCTTCTCCGATCGGAACGGCGACGGCGCGGAGAGCGTGACGATGGTCTGCTTGTCGATCACCGGTCGCCACTTCTCGCGCACGAACGTCTCGTGCGATTCGCTGTTGAGATAGGACTTGAGATCGTCTTCGTCGTCGAACTCGATCGTGAACACGTGCGACATCGTGGTGTCGCGGCTGGAGATGTTCGGCCCGAGCACGAAGCTGCGCATCTGCGGGTACTGGCTCGGGAACGTCTCCAGCTCGGCGAGGATCGCGTCGACGGTCTCGGCCGGCACCTCCGGCTTGAACCGGAACGCGAGGACATGCCTGATCATGAGACGGCCCCCTTCTACAGGATGAAGCTGAGTCGGGCGCCCGGCTCGAGCAGCTCGTGCTCGAGGTACGCGCGGCGGTGGAGGAACTTCAGTTCGCCGTCCTCGTTCAGCGCCACGTCGTGGTGGTAGCGCCCCACGTACGTGTGGTGGGTGTGGTCGCGGAACCGGTTGATCAGGAAGTTCGCCTTCAGCTCGATCCCGTCCTTGCCGCGGATCACCCGGACGTTGGTCACCATCCGGTGCGTCCGCGAGTGCGGGTTCTCCGCGTGCGCCTTCCGGCTCTTCAGCCGCTTGACGCGTGCCTTGAGCAGGTCCCAGTCGTCGAGGACGAAGAAGCCACCGCCGGTGCGGTCCCAGCCCTGGTAGTCCGTGGTCGGCACCTCGAACGTGCCGCCCTCCTCGAACAGGGCGAGCCAGGCGTCGAGGTGCCACTCGTCGAGGAGCATGGCCTCCTGGTAGAGGAAGTCCTCGGCTTGTTCTCGCGTGACGGTCACCGTGGGGGCGCTCATTCGTTGCCGCCTTCGTAGCTCGTCGCGGTGACGCCGGGAACCTTGCCCAGCGACTGGTCCCAGTGACGCCAGAAGCTGCGCATGGCGCCCTCGTCGATCGAGCGACCCTTCTCGCCCTTGGCCTCCCGCTCCATGCCGCGGGACATGTCGCTCCAGTCGTTGAAGCCGCGACTGTCGCCCTTGCTCGCCTCGATGCCGCGCTGCACGGCCTCGTAGGCCTCGATGTCGTCCGGCGTCGCCAGGCCACCCGGGCCCACGAAGCTGGTCATCGTCTTCAGCCGCATCGCGCGCGCCTCGTCGTCCTCGTCCGTCGGCACGTACTGCCAGGCGCGCACGTCGGTGCGGCCGGGCGCCACCGGCTCGAGCTGGCGGATCGTCAACGCTTCGAGGTCGAAGAAGAGCAGGTTCGGCCAGACGAACAGGATCCGGCTGGCGTCGCCGATCGTGTCCGCGCGCTCTTGGCCGAGGCGCTGCGCCATCGCCTTCCGGTTCGCTTCCGTGCGGGCCTTCTCGGCCTCGCCGAAACGCGGCTCCCAAAGCATGCCCAGCCGGCCGTTGTGCCCGGTGAGCACCAGCATCGAGTGCCCGTTACCGAGGTCGTAGGCGTACTGGTCGTCGTCGGTGACTGCGAAGCCGGTCTCCCGGAGGTAGCCGACGAACGTGTTGTGGGTCGGCGAGAAGTGGTAACCGTCCATCGCGTTCTCGACCGCGAGCTTCCAGTTGCCCTTGACGCCGTAGCGCTGGATACCGGGGAGCGTCGTCATGCCGGTCGCGGACTGCTCGGCGGCCATCGAGAGGACGTCGGCGGCCTCGCCGAGGTGCTCGAGCAGCGGCGGTACGTCCGGATCGAACGAGACGAAGACGAAGCCCTCGTGGATGTCGAGCTTCGCGACCGGACGCAGGTCCATCGAGCCCTTGAACCGGTCGAGCTCGGCGTAGGCGTCGTCGCCGGGGAGCGCGGAGAGCTTGCCGGACGAGTTGAACGTCCAGGCGTGGTAGAAGCACTGGAAGTTCCGGGCGTTGCCGGACTCGTCGCGGCAGACCACGGTGCCGCGGTGCGGGCAGGAGTTGAGGAAGGCCCGGACCACCCCGTCGCCGCCCCGGACGAAGATCAGCGGCTTCCCGCCGAGCGTCCGCACCTTGTAGTCGTTCTTCTTCGGGATCTCGGTCTCGTGGCCCAGGTAGAGCCACGAGTGGCCCCAGATCCGCTCGCGCTCGGCCTGGAAGACCTCCGCCGAGCGGTACGCCTCACGGTTGACCCGGAAGGTCAACGCGTTCCAGTCCTGCGCGATCAGGCCACCGTGGCCGGTCTCGACCAGACCTTCAGCAATTGTCTGTGTCATCATCGGTCCTCGTTGTGAGAGATGCCATCTCGCATTACGACATGGTGTATTGCACAGTGCGTACTGTCAACGGACCCAGCGCGGCCGATCCGGTTGATAGCATCACGCCTGCTGAGATAAGCCCCCGTGGTCGCAGTCGGCCACAAAAAGGACAATCTATGCTTGAGCCAGTGCCCGAAATCGCCCCTGTGTCCCCTGCGCCCGACGAGGAGGCTCGAGCTGGCCTGTTCGTCTCCGACGAAGAACTTCCTCGCGCGGAGCGGGGCACACCCGCGATCCAGGCGGTCGAGCGGGCCGCGACCATCCTCGGCGCGTTCAGCGTCGGCCGACCGCGGCTGAGCCTCAACGAGCTGACCGCCCGGCTGGGCACCAGCAAGGCCACCGCGCACCGCTACACGAAGGCGCTGCGGTCGGTGAACCTGCTCCGCTACGACGAGCGCGAGGCCCTCTACTCGCTCGGCCCCCAGGTGCTGACGCTCTCCGCGGCCGCGCGCGCCGGGCTGCCGATCATCACGATCGCCGGCCCGTACATGGAGGAGCTGGTGCGCGAGGCCGGCGAGACCGTCGTGCTCTCGGTGTGGGACGGCGACACCGCGGTCGTCGTCCGCGTCGACGACAACACCGACCGCACCGTGCGGATCAGCGTCCGCACGGGGGCGCGGCTGTCGATGTCCCGGTCGGCGCAGGGCCGGGTGTTCTGCGCGTTCCTGGCCGAGGACGAGGTGCCCGGGCTGGCCAGCCTGCTGCGCCGCAACCCGGGACTCCGGCAGGAGCTGACCGCGATCCAGGAGAACGGCATCTGCGTGAACACCCCGGCCGACAACGGCGTCCGGACGATCGCCGCGCCGGTGTTCCAGGACGCGCAGATCGTCGCCACGATGGGGATCGTCGGCACCACCGCGGCGGTGGCCGACGAGACGGGCTCCCCCGCCGCGCGGTCGCTGCTGCGGGTCTCCCGCTCGCTCACCCAGGAACTCGGATCCGTGGGCCCGGTGACCCGCGGCATCTAGGCCCGGGGCGTGGTTGTCGGATCGTCCACGCTCGTGGTTGTCGACTCCTCGACCCCCTGGCGGCGAGGATCCGACAACCACCCGCGAGGCGCCGAGGACGGCGTTCACAGGTCGAGCGTCAGCCGGTCGGATGCACACCGGCTCACGCAGATCATCATCGTGCTGCCGTCGGCCCGCTCGGCGGCGGACAGGATGCTGTCCCGGTGCTCGGCCTGCCCGGCCAACACCCGGGTCTCGCACGAACCGCAGTAGCCCTCTTCGCAGTCGTACGGCACCCCGGGGACGACGTCCCGGATCGCTTCGAGCAGCGTGCGGTCGTCCGGAACGGTGAGCGTGCGCCCCGCCCGGGCCAGCGTCACCTCGAACGAACGCGCATCCGCGGGGATCGCCGGGATGCGCTCGGCGCCGCCGCCGGTGAACCGCTCGACGTGCAGTTCCAGGCCGCCGACGGTCTGCTCCACCGCGGTGAGCAGCCCCTCCGGCCCGCAGCAGTAGACCTTCGTCCCGGGCTTCGCCGCCGTGAACGCCGCGGCCAGATCCGGGTGCCCGAACTCGTCCTGGGGCACCAGCTGCACCCGGTCGCCGTACTGTTCCTTCAGCCTGCCCGCGAACGCCATCGACGCGCGGGTGCGTCCGCCGTAGAGCAGCGTCCAGTCGGCGCCGCGTGCGTCGGCGGCCCGCACCATCGCGCTGATCGGGGTGATGCCGATCCCGCCGGCGACGAACAGATACCGCTCGGCGTCGACGAGCGGGAAGTGGTTCTTCGGCCCACGCACCCGCACGGTGACGCCGGGCGCCAGCGTCTCGTGCACCTCGGCGGATCCGCCCCGGCCGGCCGGCTCGTGCAGCACCGCGACGCGGTAGGACGACGTGTCGGCAGGGTCGCCGCAGAGCGAGTACTGCCGCACCTTGCCCGACGGAAGGATCAGGTCGAGGTGCGCGCCCGGCTCCCAGCCCGGGAGCTGGCCGTCGCCGACCAACCGCAGCGACACGACACCGTCGGCGATCGGCTCCACCGCGGCGATCGTGAGGAGCTGGACGTCGAGACCGGTCGTGGTCTTCGTGGCCGGGATCCCACGCTTGCGACCCGGCGTGAACGTCACCGGGATCGCGTCCCAACCGGACTGGTTGCCCCACGACTCGGTGGGTGTCGCCCCGACCGGGTCGAGCGTGTAGTCCGGCAGCCGCTCCAGGACCTGGGTGATCATCTCCCGGAACATCGCCCGCGCCAGGTGGGCACCGGCGCAGCGGTGGGTGCCGATGCCGAAACTGAGGTGCCCGCGCGGATCGCGGTCGAGGACGACCTTCTCGGGCTCGGGGAAGACCTCCGGATCGTGGTTCGCCGCGATCCACGGGATCAGCACCCGCTCGCCGCGCATCACCGGGCACGCGCCGATCGTCGTGTCCTTCATGATCGTCCGAGCCATCGACTGCGACGGCGCGAACTTCCGCAGGAACTCCTCGGTGGCGACGTCGAGCAGCGCGGGCTCGCGGATCAGCCGCTCCCGGTCCTCCGGGTGCTGCGCCAGATGAACCAGCGTCGAGCCGGTCAGCGACGTCGTGGTGTCGACGCCGCCGGCGATCAGCAGGAAGATCACCGAGCCCAGCTCGTCGTCGGTGAACGGTTCGCCGCTCGGCTTGACCTGCCGGACCAGCCAGGAGATCGCGTCGCTCGTCGGCTCGGCGCGACGGTCGTTCATCAGCTGGAAGATGCGGTCGCCCATGAAGCCGAGGGCTTCCCCGCCGCGGCGTTCCCGCTCGCTGCCGGGGATCGCCGCGAACAGGTCGTGGATCGGGCCGGCGAGCCGCTTCCAGTCCTCGCGCGGGAACCCGAGCCAGTCGAGCGTCACCGCGGTCGGGACCGGGTTGGTCAGCTGGTGCACCAGGTCGGCGCTGCCGTCCTCGATGAACCCGTCGATGACCTCGGTGACGTGCTTGGCGATCATCGGGACCAGCGCGTCGACCGCGGACCGGCTCAGGAGCGGGTTGATCAGCTCGCGGTACGGCGTCGACTCCGGCGGGTCGAGCTCGATCGGGTACTGCGGGAGCGCCTTGCTCTCCGGAATGACGAACGCGATCCCGTCGACGTCGCCCCGGGCGGACGAGAACGTCGCGTCGTCACGGGCGATCCGCGCGATGTCTTCGTACCGGGTGGTCACCCAGTGACCGCCGTAGGACTCCGTCCACGCGACCGGGCACTCGGCTCGGAGTTCGGCGTACGGACGCACCGGGTCGATCGTGAACTCCGGGGCGTGATGGTCGAATTCGACCGTCGGTCGTGCTGCTTCCACTGCCATCTCCACGGCATCTGAAGCTTGGTGCGCGGTGTTTGCCCCGGCCGCGCCACCGGAGTTGCCCTTCAAGGTAAGCGGGAGTGCGGTCACCGTCAATCGTTCCGAGACAACGTCCCGCAATGTGTTTCGGTCCTGCGTCTCTGCAGGTCAGAGCCTTCTTCTGGACGCTACGCGGCGCAGCGCCGCAGGTCGTCGCGGCAACAAACTCTTCACATCCCCGCCGCCAGGAGCACAATCCCGGACCCCTAGCACTGTGCCCCACAGCCGACACCGGTCCCACCGACGGGCGGGCGGGCGCCGGGCGGCGGGCACCGATTTTCGGGAAGACCACCTCACCGCGCGCTCCGAGACGTTGGCTTTCGGGAAAACCACCTCACGGCGGGCGGCAGCACGTTGACGTTCGGGACAACCACCGCACGGCGGGCGGCAGCACGTTGACTTTCGGGAAAACCACCTCACGGCGGGCGGCAGCACGTTGACGTTCGGGACAACCACCCGCGCCGTGCCCGTGGAGGGCGGGGTTTCGGGAAATCCACCCCGCCGCACTGCCGCGCCGCCAGCTCGCCGCGCCGCCACCTCGTCGCGCGCCGCATCCGCGCCGCCGCGGGGGGCGGGCCGCCCACTAGAGCGTCAGGACGGCCTTGACGACGTCTCCGCGCCTCGTGGCGGCGGCGGCCTCGTTGATGTCGGCGAACGCGTACTGCGCCATCAGCTTCTCCACCGGGAAGCGGCCGGCCTCCTGCCAAGCCAGCAACTGCGGCACCAGCACCTGCGGCACCGCGCTCCCGGAGATCACCCCGGTGACCGTCCGCCCATTCAGTAGCGTCCGCCACTCCACTTCGACGTTCTCGCTCGGCCCGACGCCGACGACCGCGCATGTCCCCCGGGTGTGCAGCGACGCGACGGCCGCCTTCACGACGTCGGCGCGCCCGGTGGTGTCCACCGACCCGTCGAGGCCGTCCGGGACGATCGCCCGGATCCGCTCGACGACGTCGCCTTCGCGGGAGTCCAGCACGTGAGTGGCTCCGACCTCGGCCGCGGTCTGCAGCCGTCCGGGGCTGACGTCCACCGCGATCACGGTCTGCGCCCCGGACGCCGCGGCGGCCATCACCGACGAGAGCCCGACCGCACCCGCGCCGAACACCGCCACCGCACTCTCCGGCCCGGGCCGCAGGATGTTGACGATCGTCCCGGCCCCGGTCATGAACCCGCAGGTGAACGGACCGGCGCTCCGCAGGTCGGCGGATGCCGGCAGCTTGACCACGCTGCGGACGTTCGCCACCGCGTGCGTGGCGAACGACGACTGGCCGAGGAAGTGCCCGTACACCGGCTGCCCGTCGATGCGCAGCGCCGACGACCCGTCCGCGCGTGCGCCGGCGAAGTTCAGTGCGTCGAACTGCGCGCAGTACGACGGCGACGCCGTCCGGCACTGCTTGCAGACGCCGCAGGACGCGAACGCGAGCGCCACCGGATCGCCGGGCTGTAGTTCGGTGACTCCGGCCCCGACCGCTTCGACCACCCCGGCGCCTTCGTGGCCGAGCACCGCGTTGGTGGGCAGGAAGGTGGCGAAGTGCAGGTCGGTGGCGCAGATACCGACGCTGCTCAGGCGCACCAGCACCTCGTCGGCACGGGGCTCGTCGAGCTGCGCGGGCAGCAACGAGAACACCCCGGATGGGTCGGTGACGGCGGCGACGGTGATGTCCACGAGGGGTCTCCGATATCTCACTATGGCGAGACGGCATCTTGACTTCCGAGATAGTAGACGTCAAGACTCGCTTCATGAGCGTGCTCGACGTCCCGGACAACCGACTTCTCATCGCCGGGAACTGGCAGTCTCCCGCGTCCGGCGAAGCCCTGCCGGTACTCGACCCGGCGACCCAGCAGCCGTTCCACCACACCGGCCGCGCCACCGCCGCCGATGTGGATGCCGCCGTCGCGGCCGCCCGGAACGCCTACGACGGCTGGTCGCGGATGAACCCGTCCGACCGCGGCGCGATCCTCGGCCGATGGTCGCAGCTCGTCTTCGAGCACGTCGAGGAACTCGCCAGGTACGAGGCGCAGGACGTCGGCAAACCGCTGTCCGATGCCCGGACCAACATCTTCATCGCCGGCAGCATTCTCGGCTACTTCGCCGGTGCCGCCGACAAGCTGCACGGTGCGACGCTACCGTCCCGTTCGCCGGACAACACGGGCTTCACGCTGCGTGAGCCGCTCGGCGTCTGCGCGCTGGTCATCGCGTGGAACGTTCCGGCGATCCTGATGATGGCCGACGCCGCTCCGGCACTCGCCGCCGGCAACACGGTCGTGCTCAAGCCGTCGGAGTACGCCCCGATGAGCCCGCTCGCGCTGGCTGCTCTGGCCGCCGAAGCAGGGCTCCCACCAGGCGTTCTGAACGTCGTCACCGGACTGGGACCGGAGGCGGGCCAGCCGCTCACCTCCCACCCCGGCATCAACCACATCAGCTTCGTCGGCTCCTCGGCCACCGGCCGGGCGATCATGGCTTCGGCGGCGAAGAACCTCGTCCCGGTGAAGCTGGAGCTCGGCGGGAAGTCACCGAACGTAGTCTTTGCGGATGCCGACCTCGACGCAGCGGTGCCCGCGATCCTGGAGTCGATCGTCGAGAACGCCGGGCAGAACTGCTACGCCGGCTCCCGCCTGCTGATCGAGGAACCGATCTACGACGAGGTCGTGGCGCGGCTCGCGGCGGCGATGGAGGCGGTGAAGGCCGGTCCGTGGCACGAGGACCTCGACATGGGGCCGCTGGTGAACGGTATCCAGCACGAGCGGGTCTCCGGCTATCTGCAGGGCGGCGTGGCGAGCGGCGCTCGGGTGGTCACCGGCGGGCCGGGGGCCTCGGACGGTTGGTACGTCAAGCCGACGCTGTTCGATCGGGTGACGCCGGACATGCCGATCGTCCGCGAAGAGATCTTCGGGCCGGTGCTCGCCGCCGAATCGTTCCGCACCGCCCGCGAGGCGGTCGACCGGGTGAACGCGACACCGTACGGGCTGCTCGTCAGCGTCTGGACGAACGACCTGTCCCGTGCCCTGCGAGTGACCCACGAGGTGCGGTCCGGCCAGGTTTCGGTGAACGAGTTCGCCAACTCCGCGATCATCGGCTTCCCGTTCAACCTGGCCAAGGAGAGCGGCTTCAGCCAGGGCGGTGGCTACGAGGCCATGAAGGAGTACACGTCCGAGAAGGGCGTGACCATCAAGATGCGTCCGCTGGACTGAGCCACCCGAACGGCCGGACCTTGACACCGGCCCGGCGCCGGGTCGCAATGGCGCGACCCGGCGCCTCCTCACCGCAGCGTGGCCGGAGCCAGCGACAGCAGCTCCGCGGCGGCGCGCTCGGCGGCGTGGCGGCCGTCGGACTCGTCACGCAGACGGCGCGACGCCGCCGCGAACGTCGGCTCGGTCAGTACCCGGCGGACGCCGTTCCGCACGGAAGCAGCCGTCGGCGTCTGGGTGCGGAGGTCGACGCCGGCGCCGGACCACGCGACCCGCGCCGAGACCTCCACCTTGTCCTCGGTCTTGCCGGCCACCACCAGCGGCAACCCGTGCGCGATCGCCAGCTGCACGGTGCCGAAGCCACCGTTGGTCACGACCAGGGACGCGTGTCGGAAGAGTTCTCCGAACGGGACGTAGCGATCGACTCGCGCGTTCGCCGGTACCCGTCCCAGGGTGGCCGGATCTCCCCCGCCGGTCACCGCCACCACCAGGACGTCCTCGCCGGCGAGGCCGGTCAGGGCCGGGCGCAGCAGCTGCTCCGGGTCGGTCGCGACCGTGCCCTGGCTCACGACGACGACCGGGCGGTCGGCGTGCGCTACCTCGTCCCACCAGGACGGTGGGGTCCAGGACTCCGGCGGAAGCGGGTCCGGATGGCCGACGAACCGCACCCACGGCGGCAGATCCCGCCGCGGGTACTCGAAACCGGCCGGGGAGAGCTGCAGGTACCGGCCGGGCGGTGACTGCAGCTCCAGCGCCGTGCGGTGCCGCGGGGCCAGCCCCACCGCTGCGCGTTGGGCGTCCAGGAAGCCCGCCGAGGGCGCGAACAGCGTCTTGCGGACGAAGGTGTTGAGCGCCCGGTTGCGGAGCCGCCCGAGCGCTCCGGACGCCGGCGGCAGACCCAGCCCGAACGGTGCCGCGTCCACGCTGGGGAACGTCAACGCGGTGATCCCGTACGTCGCGAACGCGGGCCCGCCCAGCTCGTGCACGAGCGGAGCGGCCAGCAGGCCGGTATCCGCCACCAGGACGTCGGCGGGTTCGGCGGCGAGCTCCGCCTGCAGGTGTCGGACCTGTTCGGCTGCGGGTGCGATGAACAGGTGCTCGAGGTCGAAGAGGAACTTCTTGACGCCGGTGCGCCGCAGCCGTTCGGGAAACATCTCGTCCGTCGGCCGGAGGCTGTAGTCGTGCGCCTCGGGCAGCGGCACGAACTCCGCGCCCGCGCGCCGGACGCCGTCCTCGAACGCTCGGCCGGTGGTGAACCGGACCCGGTGCCCACCGTCCACAAGCGTGCGGATCAGGGGGTACGCGGGATGGACGTGTCCGGCGGCCGGGGTAGCGGCGAACAGAAAGCGTGCCACTGCGATAGATCCCTTCAGGAGGAGTACGGCCCGTGTCACATCGCTGACTGCCCGTAAGGCGGTCGGGGCCTAGGTTCGACGATGGGTGACCGCGGGGGCGGTGGCCAGCTCTGCCGGGGATCGCTGGAGGAACTCGCCATGTCGTTCGGAAAACCGGGGCGTCCGCCCGAGGACCGCACTCTGCGTCGGCGCCAGATCTACCTCGCGGTCGCCCCGCTCATCGAGCAGGTGGGTTACCGCGGGCTGAGCATGAAGGCCGCCGCCCGCGCCGCGCACCTCTCGATCGGCGGGCTGTACCACTACTTCCCCACCAAGCGCGACCTCGTCCTGTACCCGCTGACCACCGACTTCGGCAGCCGCTACTGCGCAGACCTGAGCGCCCGGTACGCCCCGCTCTTGCACACCGACCCGGAGCAGTACGCCCGGATGAAGATCCGCGGCACCGCCCGAGTGGTCGTGGCCGCGCGTCCGGCGTTCCAGGCGGCCGTCGAGATGGGGCTGGACGAGTACCGCTCGTCGGTCGAGACCGGTCTGGCGCACGGCCTGCGCGCGTTCGAGGACGCGGTCGGGCACCTGCGACCGACCTTCGACGCGGCGACGATCCGGGCGATGAGCCGCTCGATGCGGCGAGTGCTGATGGCCGCCGTCCTCGACCGGACGACGGCCGAGGCGGAGATCGCCGCGGACTTGGAGATGGTGTTCGACTCACACCTGGAGCGCGTGTCCGCGGCGCCGGCGATCAGCCGTTGAGGTAGGTCAACACCGCGAGAACGCGTCGGTTGTCGTCCTCGGACGGCGGTAAGCCGAGCTTGCCGAAGATGTTGTTGATGTGTTTGCCGACGGCCTTCTCCGTGACGAACAGCCGACCGGCGATCGCCGCGTTCGAGCGTCCCTCGGCCATCAGGCTCAGCACTTCGCGCTCGCGCGGCGTGAGTCGGCCCAGCGGTTCGTTGGTGGTGTGTCGCGCCAGCAAGCGGGAGACCACCTCGGGGTCCATCGCGGTGCCGCCGGTCGCAACCCGGCGCACCGAGTCGACGAACTGGCCGACGTGGGACACCCGGTCCTTGAGCAGGTAGCCCACTCCCCCGGCGCGATCGGAGAGCAACTCCCGGGCGTACAACTGCTCGACGTGCTGGGAGAGCACCAGCACCGGCAGCCCGGGTACTTCGGTGCGCGCCTGGATCGCGGCCCGGAGGCCTTCGTCGGTGAAGGTCGGCGGCAACCGGACGTCGATCACCGCGACGTCCGGCCGGTGCGTGGTCAGGGCCCGCAGCAGCGCCGGCGCGTTGTCGACGGCCTCCACCACGTCGAAGTCGTACGCGGTGAGCAGCCGGATCAGACCGTCCCGGAGGAGCGCGAGGTCTTCGGCGAGGACAACACGCACGGAATCTCCAGAAGCACGACGGTCGGCCCACCGGGTGGGCTGTTCAACGCTAGCGTCCCATCCAACGCCGACAGCCTGCGCTCGACGCCCCGGAGTCCGGTTCCCGCAGCGATCGATCCCCCGCCCCGACCGTTGTCCTCCACGGTCAGGCGCAGGTGCGTTCCGGTGTACTCCAGCTGCGCGCACGCCGCGGACGCTCCGCTGTGTTTCGCGACGTTCGTCAGCACCTCCGCGGCGGCGAAGTAGAGCGCCGACTCCACCGGAGCCTGCGGCCGCCCTGGCAAGTCGACGGTGACCTCGACCGGTATCGGTAGGGCGAGCGCCAGCGCGCGCACCGCTCCGTCGAGGCCGCGCTCGGCCAGGATCGGCGGGTGAATGCCGGCCACCAGGTCGCGCAGCTCCTCCAGCGCCTGCCCGCTGGACCGGCGTGCCTCGACGAGTAGCGCCCTGGCACCTTCGGGATCACGCGTGATCAGGTCCTCGGCCATGCCGATGCTCATGCTCAGCGCGACCAGTCGGGCCTGGGCGCCGTCGTGCAGATCACGTTCGATGCGACGTAGCTCGGCCGCCTGCGCGTCGACGGTCTCGGTGCGGGTCCTGGTGAGGTGCGTCACTCGCAGGGCCAGCTCGGTCTGCCGGGTGGGCGCGAGCAGCAGCCGCGCGAACCGGGCGTGCACCCGCAGCGTCCCCGGCGCGATCGCCAAGCCGACCAGGACGAGCAACGCGCCTTCGCTCACCGCGAGCCACACCTCGTCGTGGCTCCGGATCGGCCACACGGTTCCGAAGCCGTATCCGTTCGGCAGCACGTCCAGCGTCCAGAGCAACTGGGGGACGACGATGCCCTGGATCCCTGCGACGACCGCCGCGGCCGGAAGAAGTCCCAGCACCAGGCCGATCGGGATCTCGGCCACCACCCACGCGAGGTCCCGCCAGGTCGACGGATCGGTGATCAGCCATCGGAACCGTTGCCAGGCCCGGCGGGGGCCGAACCGGGAGAACTTCGGGGCCGGAAGGTACGGCGACGGGATCGCCACGCCGGCCCACTCGGCGGCCAGCCTGCGGTGCATCGTCGCTACCTTCCTGGTCGCGACGACCGCGAGCGGCAGCAGCAGCACTCCCACCCCGAGTAGCACGAACACCGACGACAGCAGCGACGCGAGGAACAGCGGCAGACCGAGGATCAGCGCCAGCACCGCCAAACCGAGCCCACGGACGACGGCCTGGCCACCGCGCCGGAACAGGGCGCGGAGGTCCTCGCCGCGATCGCCCATGCGTCCTCCGCCCGCCAACCCCCCGCGTCGACTCCGATTGTGATCGACCCAAGGACGTAGGCCGAGGGTGTTAGGCCTACCCCCCGCGGGGGTGCTGGGACCAGTGTGCCGCGGCCCTCCCGCTACGACGATGGGGAGTATCGGACGACGGAGGGATCTCTCTGCTGTGAACACCACCTCGGCACCACCCCGGCCGGACACCACGGGCAGTGATTACGCCCGGCTCTCCCGCCGAGTGGCCGCCGCCGGTCTCCTCGACCGCCGCCCCGGGTACTACGCCGCCCGGATCGGCGTGCTCCTCGCCGTGGCGATCGCGGCCGGGGTGGCGTTCTGGTCGCTCGGCGACTCCTGGGCGCAGCTGTGGGTGGCCGCACTCCTCGCCGTCGTGTGGGCGCAGATGGGGTTGGTGGCCCACGACATTGCGCATCGCCAGGTGTTCCGATCGGCGCGGACCAGCGCGATCGCCGGGATGCTCGCCGGCAACCTGGGCATCGGGATGAGCTACGGGTGGTGGAGTGACAAGCACACCCGTCACCACACGAACCCGAACCACTCCGAGCTCGACCCGGACGTCGCTCCGGACCTGCTCGTCTGGTCCACCGACCAGGCACGGTCGGCGCGCGGTCCGGCTCGGCTGGTCGGCCGCTGGCAGGCCTTCCTGTTCTTCCCGCTGCTCACGCTGGAGGGCATGAACCTGCACGTGGCGAGCGTCCGGGCGCTGTTCCGGCCGAACCTGCGGCATCGGTGGGTGGAGGCTGCGCTCCTGCTGGTGAACTTCGCCGCCTACGTCACCGCGCTCCTGATCGTGCTCTCCCCCGTCCGCGCGCTGGTGTTCGCCGCGGTGCACCAGGGGTTGCTCGGGCTCTACCTCGGCTGCACGTTCGCGCCGAACCACAAGGGCATGCCGGAGCCGACCGAGGAGCACCGGCGCGACTTCCTCCGCCGCCAGGTCCTCACGTCGCGCAACGTCCGGGGTGGGCGCGTGTTGGACGCCGCGCTGGGCGGCCTCAACCACCAGATCGAGCACCACCTCTTCCCGAACATGCCCGCGCCGAACCTGCGACGTGCCCGGCCGATCGTCCGGGCCTACTGCGCCGAGGCCGGCGTCGCCTACTACGAGACCGGTCTGATCCGCTCGTACGCGCAGGCGCTGCGTCACCTGCACGAGGCCGGCGCACCGCTGCGGAGGGGAAGCAAGTAAGGCAGGATTCGGCTTCAGGATCCGAGAATGCGGGCCCCTTAGGGGCCTGCATTCGCATGTGCGGTGTTAACGTGGCTCGGTGCCGACCTACCGCATCAGCGAAGCCGCCGCGCTGCTCGGCGTCAGCGACGACACGGTCCGACGCTGGGCCGACGCCGGCAAGCTTCCCACGGTGCGGGACCCGGCTCGCGGCTCGCAATCGACGGCCGCGACCTGGCGGCGTTCGCAACGGACATCGCCGCGAGCGACCGTCCCGCCGGCCTCGGCGCTCCGATCGTCGCCGAATCGGCACGCAACCGGTTCACCGGCATCGTCACCCGGGTGGTCCGCGACGGCGTGATGGCCCAGGTGGAGATCCAGGCCGGTCCGCACCGCGTCGTCTCGCTGATGAGCCGGGAGTCCGCGGACGAACTAGGTCTGGAGCCTGGCGTCCTGGCGGTCGCCGCCGTGAAGTCCACCAACGTCGTCGTCGAAGTCCCCCGCCACCCCGACTAACGCGCCGCAGGTCGCGAACCGCCCCACCCACCGGCGAGACCTTTCGGAGGACACCGTGCGCCGACCAGCTCTCCTCGTCGCGACGGTCGCCACCGTCGCGTCGTTGCTGCTCGCCGGATGCGGCTCGGACGACGGTAACGCCTCGGCCGCCACCGACGGGATCAGCGGATCGGTGACCGTGTTCGCCGCCGCCTCGCTCACCGAGTCGTTCACGACCCTCGGCGAGCAGTTCGAGGACGCGCACCCCGCCGTCACCGTGAAGTTCAACTTCAGCGCCAGCTCGGCCCTCGCCGAGAGCATCGGTCAGGGCGCGCCCGCCGACGTGTTCGCGTCGGCCAGCACGAAGAACATGGACGCCGTGGTGGAGGACGGCGACGCCGCGGATCCGAAGACGTTCGCGCGGAACACGATGGAGATCGCGGTACCGCCGGACAATCCGGGTCAGGTCACCACGCTCGCCGATCTCGCGAAGCCGGGTCTGAAGATCGCGCTCTGCCAGGAGCAGGTGCCGTGCGGCGCCACCGCGCGGACCGTCTTCGACAAGGCGAAGATCACGGTCAAGGCGGCGACGCTCGGCACGGACGTCAAGTCGGTCCTGACCACGGTGTCCCTCGGCGAGGTGGACGCCGGCGTCGTCTACAAGACCGACGTCCGAGCGGCCGGCGCCAAGGTGAAGGGCATCGAGATCCCGGCCGCGCAGAACGCGTCGACCGCATACCCGATCGCCACGATCTCCGACGGGCCGAACGCCGAGGGCGCGAAGGCGTTCGTGGAGTACGTGCTCTCCGCGGACGGCGCGAGGGTGCTCACCGACGCGGGGTTCAGCGCTCCGTGACCCGCGTATCCCCGCCCGAGGTCGCAGCCGCCCAGAAGGTCCGGACGAGTCCTTCCCGGCCGCGCAGCGGCGCTCCGGCGGCGCTGGCGGTGCCTGCGGTCGTCGCGGTGGTGTTCCTCGTGCTCCCGCTGCTCGGCCTGCTCGTGCGGGCGCCCTGGTCGGGGCTCCCGCAGCTGCTGACCGACCCGTTGGTACGCGAGGCGCTGCGCCTCTCGCTGGTCACCGCGGTGCTCGCCACCGCCCTGTCGCTGGTCTTCGGCGTGCCGCTGGCCTGGGTGCTGGCGCGGGCGGAGTTTCCCGGCAAGGCCCTCGTCCGCGCGCTGGTGACCGTGCCGCTGGTGCTGCCACCGGTCGTCGGCGGTGTGGCGCTCCTGCTCGCGTTCGGCCGGCGCGGCATCGTGGGGCGCTACCTGGACAGCTGGTTCGACTACACGATCCCGTTCACGACCACCGCGGTCGTGCTGGCCGAGACGTTCGTGGCGATGCCGTTCCTGGTGCTGACCGTGGAGGGCGCGCTCCGGGCAGCCGACCGCCGTTTCGAAGAGGCGTCGGCCACGCTCGGCGCCGACCGCTGGACGACGTTCCGCCGGGTCACGTTGCCGCTGATCGCCCCGTCGGTGGTCGCGGGCGCGGTGCTGTGCTGGGCTCGGGCCCTCGGCGAGTTCGGCGCGACGATCACGTTCGCGGGCAACTATCCCGGCACGACGCAGACGATGCCGCTCGCGGTGTACCTGGCGCTGGAGAGCGACCCGGAGGCCGCGATCGCCCTTTCGCTCGTGCTGCTCGCGGTGTCGGTGCTGATCCTGGTGGCGCTGCGGGATCGCGTCGTCCGGACGGGGACCGGTACGTGAGCCGCGACCACGCGTCCGCCGGAGCGGCTTCCGACAAGACGCTGACCGCGCAGGTACGCGTCGACCGCGGGGCGTTCACCCTGGACGCCGCCGTGACCGCCCGGCCGGGGGAGGTGCTCGGCGTGATTGGCCCCAACGGGGCCGGTAAGACGACGCTGCTGCGCGCGCTGGCCGGGCTCACCCCGCTCTCCGGAGGACGGATCGAGCTCGACGGACGGCGGCTGGACCAGGTACCGGTGGAGAAGCGCCGGGTCGGCGTGGTGTTCCAGGACTACCTGCTGTTCCCCCACCTCTCCGCGATGGAGAACGTCGCCTACGGGCTGCGCGTCCAGGGGCACCGCAAGGCCGCCGCCCGAGAGGTCGCCCGCGAGTGGCTCGACCGTGTCGGGCTGGCCGAACATGCCGGAAAGCGCCCTGGTCAGCTCTCCGGCGGGCAGGCGCAGCGGGTGGCGCTGGCGCGGGCCCTCGCCACCGAGCCGGACCTGCTCCTGCTGGACGAGCCGCTCGCCGCGCTGGACGCCGGCACCCGGCTGCGGCTACGAACCGACCTCCGGACGCATCTGACGTCCTACGGCGGCCCGTCGCTGGTGATCACCCACGACCCGGTCGAGGCGATGATCCTCGCGGACCGGCTCGTCGTGCTGGAGGGCGGACGGGTCGTCCAGGAGGGCACCGCCGGGGAGGTGACACGACGGCCGGCGACCGACTACGTCGCCCGGCTCGTCGGCCTCAACCTCTACCGGGGCGACGCCTCGGACGGGCGGGTAACGCTGGACGGCGGCGGCACGTTCCTCGTCGGCGATCGGACGCTGGCCGGGCCGGTGCACGTCGCGGTCCGGCCGTCGGAGATCGCGGTGTACATGGTGGAGCCCACCGCCGGCAGCCCGCGCAACACCTGGCGAGGTCGCATCGTCGGCGTCGAGGCGCTGGGCGACCGGATCCGGGTCGCGGTCGACGGTGCGCCGCCGGCCCTCGTCGACCTGACCGCGGACGCGGTCGCGGACCTCGACCTCCGCGCCGGGGGTGACGCCTGGCTGACCGCGAAGGCGTCCGCGCTCACCGCGTACCCCGCCTGACGATCAAATCGGCCCCGGCCAGGAGTGCTCTCCTGACCGGGGCCGAGTCGGTGCGGGGGTTACAGACCCCAGTCCATGCGCGGAACGACCGCGGTCTTGACCGAGAACTGACCGACGTCCTCGACGCCGGAGGTGTCCTCGCGGTCCTCCTCACGGCTCTTCACCACGTGCTTGCCGAACTTGTCGACGAGCGGACGGTCGCTGTCCCGCTTGAGCCAGAGGCGCAGCAGGTGCCGCTTGCGGCCGTACTGCGGCCAGTCGACGAACGCGGTCCGCGAGTGCAGGGCGGCGTAGTTCGAGACCCACTGGATGTCGCCGGGCTGGAAGTCCATGTCCAGCGCCATGCCGGGCTCGTAGGTGATCTCGTCGAAGAGCTTCACGACCTCGATCTGCTCCGGCGTCAGCCGCGGCGTCTCGGGGTAGTCCTGCGCGGTGAAGATGTACGTCGAGCCGGCGTACATGCTGAACACGCCGTCCTTCAGGCTCACGATCGGCGACGTGTAGGTCTTCGCCGGGGCGTCGTGGTCCTGCTTGTACCAGTCGAAGTAGAACGGCTCGTGCAGCAGCGGGGCGAGGTCGGGACGGCGCGCCACGATCTCGTTGTAGATCTGCGCACCGGAGACCAGGCTGCTCGCGCCGCCCTCCTTGGCCGGGCGCAGGCAGAACAGCGCCACCGCGTCCGAGCTGTCGGAGTGGAACACGAGCTTGTCGGCGACCCGGGAGGACAACGCGCTCGGGTCGTCCATCGTCTTGTCCGAGGTGGCGATGACGTGGTCGATCAGGTCGGCCATCTCGTTCTGCTTCATCGGGACGCCGAGGTGCAGCCCGGTGAGGTAGAAGATCGCGCCGGACAGCGCGTCCGAGTAGAGCTCGGTCTTGAGGCCACGGATCAGCACGAAGCCGCGACCGCGGTCCATGTCGTGCGCCCACTGCTCGACCGCGGGCGCGCACACCGGGAGCGGGTAGTCGTCCTTGGTCACCGTGCGCAGATCGGGGTCGTCCTCGACGAACTTGCGGCCGACCGCCTCGAGCTCGGCGATCTCCGCTTCGTTCAGCTGGTAGATCCAGGTCTTCTCGTTCTGGAGCTGATCGCCCCGCCAGGCCGCCGGCCCGGTGACCGGGGACAGGTCCGTGGTGACGGTCATCGTGGGTTTCTCCAATCTGGCCACTGCACGTGGCGAGTGGGTACTGCGGCCCAGCCGGATCTCACCGGCGACTCGGGCTTACTGCTGCTCGGCGGCGAGCTGCTGCTGCACGGTCGTCCCGTCCCAGTAGTCGCGCCGATGGGCGATCAGACCGTCCGCGACGCGGAACCAGAACATTCCGCGGACCGCGACCGGCTTCCCGGACAGCCGGAACGACATCCGGTAACCGACCGCGGCCCGGTCGTCGTCGACCAGGAGTTCTTCGACGTCGTAGCGCAGGTCTTGGAACTCCGCCAGGAAGCCACCGAGCCGTTCCCGGTAGGCGGCGCGGCCGGTCAGGCTGCGTCCGGCCGCAGACGTGTGCTCGTTGACGAAGTCATCGGTCACACACGCCGCGACCGCGTCGGCGTCCCCGGCGTTCAACGCCGCCAGGTAACGCTCGACGACCGCCCGGGTCAGTTGCCCCACTTCTCGCGAATCGTCGAGAAGACCTTCTGGTTGTGCGAGATCTCGATGACGTTGCCGTCCGGGTCCTTCAGCGCGCAGACGTAACCGACCTGGCCGCCGATGTCCTGCGGCTCCCAGTGCAGGTTGCCCATCTCCCGGGCCTTGGCCGCGATCGCGTCGACGTCCTCGCGGTTCGGCACCTCGATGCCGATGTGCGCGAACGGGGTGAGCTGGCCGTGCTGTCCGCCGTGGTCCTTGTTGAAGTCGACCAGGACGAGCACGAACGGGCTGTCGACCTGCTTGTCGTGGGACAGCCACGCGCTCTGTCCGTCGGCGTCCTTGAACCGCTCCAGAACAACCAGCGGGGTCAACGACGTGTAGAACTCGATCGACTTGTCGAGGTCACCGGACGGCAGCGCGACATGCGTCCACCGCGCCTGCGTCAGCTTCGTGTCCGCCACGTGGAACTCCTCTTCGCTTCAGCCCTGGCCCTGCGCTCTGGCCTCGGTCCCCACCGTACTGAGGCGACCGGTGCGGGCTGAATGTGCCGGGGGGACAAAGATGTGTCGGACACTCTGCTCCCGCGCAACATGAGCCTGTGGCGCGCGCTGTGCGAGAGTTTGCGCCGTAACGGTTCGCGCGTGGTTCCCAGCGCCCAATGGGGCCGGCCCCCGACTCCCCGGAGGAGAGGAATTACGTTGCGAACGCAGCTGCTCGGCCGTACCGGAATGCAGGTCACACCGCTCGCCCTCGGCACGATGATGTTCGGCGCCTGGGGCAACCGGGACCACGACGAGTGCGTCCGGATCATCCACGCGGCGCTCGACGCCGGCATCAACGTCCTGGACGCCGCCGACGTCTACGCGCACGGCGAGACCGAGGAGATCGTCGGCCGGGCGATCAAGGGCCGGCGGGACGAGATCGTGCTCGCGACGAAGTTCTGTGAGGCGATGAAGCCGGGTCCGAACCACTCCGGTGGGAGCCGGCGCTGGATCGTTCGCGCCGTGGAAGACTCCCTGCGCCGCCTCGACACCGACTACATCGACCTCTACCAGATGCACCGCCCCGACCCGGACACCGACATCGACGAGACGCTCGGAGCGCTCTCGGACCTGGTTCAGCAGGGCAAGGTGCGGGCGATCGGCACGTCGAACTTCCCCGCCGGTGACCTGGTCGAGGCGCAGTGGGTCGCCGAGCGGCGCGGCCGGGAGCGGTTCCGCACCGAGCAGCTCTCGTACTCGATCTTCGACCGGCACGCCGAGGCGGACGCGTTACCGGTGGCCGAGCGGTACGGGCTCGGGGTGCTGGTCTGGAGCCCGCTCAACGGCGGCTGGCTCACCGGCAAGTACCGGCCGGGCGCCGAGCCGCCCGTCGATTCGCGGGCGAAGACCAACGGCGACCACTTCGACTTCCGAGCCGACGAAGCGCGCGCGGCGAAGCTCGCCCGGATCGAGACGCTGGAGTCGATCGCCCGGGACGCGGGAGTGACGCTGATCGAGCTCGCGCTCGGTTTTGTGCTGGCGCACCGGGCGGTGAGCGCGGCGATCATCGGGCCGCGCACGATGGAGCAGCTGCAGAGCCAGCTGGGGGCCGCTGAGGTGGTGCTGTCCGACGAGATCCTGGACCGGATCGACGCGGTGGTCGAGCCGGGCGTCAATCTCCACCAGACCGGCGCCGGGGACCGCGGCCGCGTGCTCACCGACGCCCGCCTCCGCCGCCGCTGACGCGACCTCAGGACGCGGGCGCGCTGATCTACGTCATATCCGCCTCCACGGATCCCGTGGAGGCGGATATGACGTAACTGCGCGCTACTTGCGGGACTCGCTGGACGCGCCTAGTTCTAGGAAGCGCTGGTAGCCCTCGCGGTACGCGGGCTGCGGCTCGGGGTCGACGATCGTCACCGCCGGGCGGGGCCAGTCGTGGGTAGCGCTCACCCCGGGGCCGGGCCACCAGCCCGCACCCGCCCCCGCCGACAGCGCCGCCCCGTACGCCGCGAGATCGGTCTCGTCCGGCACCTCGACCGGCACTTCCAGCACCGAGGCCTTGATCAGGTTCCAGAGCGGGCTCCGCGCCGGCGACCCCGCCGCGACCAGCGTCGTCAGCGCCACCCCACCGGCCGCGAGCCCTTCGGCGACGTGCGCCAGGCCGTACGCGGTCGCCTCCAGCACCGCCCGGGCCAGCTGCGGACGCCCGGCGTCCGAGCCCAGCCCCACGATCTCGGCCCGCAGCTGCCGGTTCCACCGCGGCGCCCGCGCGCCCTCCAAGTACGGCAGCACCAGGACGCCGTCCGCACCGGGCGGCACGGTCGACGCGAGCTCGATCAGCTCCGGGATACCGCACCCGGTGATCGTCCGGAGCCACTCCAGCATCAGCCCGTGGCCGCTCACCGGCCCGCCGAGGATGTCCAGGCCGCTCACCGCGCTGGTCAACGCGTACATGCCCGGCAACCGCAGCCCGTCGGCGACCACCACGGCGAGACCACCGGTCCGGCCACCCGGATCCATCCCGCGCCCCGGCCTGTCCATGGCCCCGGCCCAGAACGCCAGGTAAGCGTCTTGCGCACCGGCCACCAGCGGAATTCCGGCGGGGAGCCCGTGGCTGCCGTCGGTGTGGCCGATCAGCGATCCGGTGGCAACGACCGGCCCGTACCCGGGCAGCTCGGGATCGCCCGGCCAGCGGGACTGCACCGCGTCGGCGCCCAGCCGCACGCTCAGCCAGTCGTAGACCTGAAGCGGGTCGACGTCTCCCCCGGATTCCTCCCTCAGCACCGACAGCTGGGCCTCGTGCTGCTCGGCCGGCGTCCCGGTCGCGCCGGCCGGATGCCGGTAGGTCACCGCCAGGCCGCCGTTCGCCGGCACGGTCGTCGGGCTCTGCCCACCCAGGCTGATCGCCGCACACGGACGCTCGGCAGGCAGGTCGGCAAGGATCGCCTCCAGTGCGGCGGTGACGCCGGACAGCCAACCGGCCGGATCCGCGTACCCCGCCGGCCAGCCGACCGCCCCGGGGTAGGGCGCGTACGCGTGCGCGGCGATCGCCCCGTCGGGGCCGAGCGCGAGCGCCCGCGCCGAGTCACTGCCCAGGTGCAGGCCCACTACGACGGTCATGTGGCCCCCCACGGGTTGAGATGGTCCGGCCGGAGAACGTGCCACCTGGTACGGCGCTCAAACGCGTCCCCCGCGCGCAGTACCAGGGCTTCGTCGAACGGCGCACCGACGACCTGCAGGCCGAGCGGCAAGCCGGCCCCGGTGAACCCCATCGGCACCGACAACGCCGGGTTGCCGACCACGTTCCAGTACGGCGCGTAGACGGCGAAGAACTCTCCACTCGAGAACATCTGGTCGAGCCGGTCGTACGGCGTGGCAGCGATCGCCGCGGTCGGCGTCACCACCAGGTCGACGTCGGAGAAGAGGGCCGACACCGCGTCCTGACCGGCCCGCCGGACGCGCTGGGCCTGCACGTAGTCGGCCGCGCTGAACGCTTCCGCGATCCCGATCGTGGCCAGCGTGTTCGCGAAGAAGTCCGCGGCCCGGGCGGCGAAGTCGGCCCGGTGGTACGCGAGCGCCTCGCTCAGCGTGATCACGATCGAGGCCGCGGCGATCTCCGGATAGAGCGGCACCTCGACCTCGACCAGGTCGGCTCCGGCGGCCCCGAGCGAGTCGAGCGCGGCCCCGAACACCGACCCGAGGGCCGGATCGGCCACCCCACCGGCGATCCGATCCAGCCGGTCGACGCCGATGCGGACGCCGGAGAGGTCACCGGTCAGCGCGTCGGTGTACCGGGGGACGGACGCGTCCGACGTGCTCGGGTCGGCGGGGTCGAGGCCCGCGACGACCTCCAGCAGGAGCGCGCAGTCCCGGACGGTGGTGGCCATCGGCCCGACGTGGTCGGTGGACCAGCCCATCGGCAACCCACCGGCGCGGGAGACCCGCCCGTACGTCGGTTTGAGGCCGGTGACGCCGCAGAACGCCGACGGCATCCGGATGCTGCCGCCGGAGTCGGTGCCGAGGGCGCCGAGGAACGCACCGGCGACCAGCCCGGCGGCGTTCCCCGCGCTCGAACCGCCGGTCCAGCGCGCAGGGTCCCAGGGGTTGCGCGGGACGGGTAGCGGCTTGGCGAAGTCCGGAGAGCCGACACCGTACTCCGACGTGAGGGTCTTCCCGACCACGATGCCGCCGGCGGCACGCACCCGGGCCACCGCGGTGGCGTCCTGCCGGTCGTCGGGCGGCGCGACCAGGCTGCCCGCCGTCGTGGGGCCGTCCTGCGTCGTCAGCAGATCCTTGATCCCCAGTGGGATACCGGCGAGCGGCCCCACCGGCTCCCCCGCCGCCAGCGCACGATCGGTCTCCGTCGCGGCGGCTCGGGCGGCGTCGGCGAAGCGGGACAGGAAGATGCCGAGCTCGGCGTCGGCCTTGTCGGCGGCCGCCAGCGCCGCCTCCACCAGCTCGGCGCTGCACACCTCGCCCCGCCGCAGCGCTTCCGCCGCGCCCGAGAGCGTCTGCAGGTTCTCTTCGCGGACGCCGGGCAACGCGCCGATCGGAGCAACGGCCGACCCGGGCGCCACCGCCCGTTCCCGGACCACCGCAGGGGCGGGCAGCGTGGGATCGAGCCGATTCGCGAGGTCACGGACCGCCATCGGACGGCCGGGGGACGCCGGAGCGGCGGAGAACACCGCCGCGGGCTCCGTGCCACGCGGGATCGGGGCGGCGTGCAGTCGCTCCGCGAACTCCCGCGCCGCCGCCCGCGTCCCTGCGTCGAGCCCGGTCATCAGAACAGCGCCAATCCGAGCCGCGGTGCGGCCCCCCGCGGCCCCCAACCCCTCGTCGCGCGGCCCCCCGTGGCGCGCATCTCAGGTGATCCCGCGGACGAACGGCTTGCCGAGCGCGCGCGGCTCCCGGTTCTTGCTCGCGAACAGCATCATCGCGAGCAGCGCCATCAGGTACGGCGCCGCGACCAGCAGCTGCGAGTTCAGCTCGAATCCGAGTGCCGGCAGCGCCAGCCGCAGCGCGTCGGCGAACCCGAACACGAGGCACCCGATGAGCGTCCCCTTGAGGCGCCAGGCCCCGAAGATGACCGCCGCGATCACGATGAAGCCACGCCCGGCCGTCATGTTCATGTTGAACGACCCGACCTCCGCGGTGGCCAGGTAGGCCCCGCCGAGCCCGGACAGGACGCCGCAGTACAGCAGCGCCTGCCGCCGCAGCTTTTTCACCTTGAGCCCGGTGACGTCCGCGGCCTGCGGGTTGTCGGCGATCGCCCGCAGGTTCAGGCCCCAGCGGCTCCGCTCCACCAACCACCAGGTCAGCGGAACCAGCAGCAGGAGCAGGTACATCGGCCAGCGTTGCTCGAACAGCGGGCCGAGGATCGGGATCTCCCGCAACCCCGGAATGCTCAGCTGCGCGACCTGGTTGCTGTTGAACTCCGAGATCGCGATCAGGAAGCTGGTCAGGCCGAGGACGAGCGCGTTCAGCACCAGGCCCACGACGAACGTGTTGATCTGGATCCGGTGCGAGAGGTTGCCGTGGACCCAGCCGACGACCAGGCCGACGATCGCGCCGGCGATGAGCCCGGTGGTCGCGCTCCCGGTCGTGCTGGCCACCGCCACCGACCCGAACGCGCCGCCGAGCATCATGCCCTCGACCGAGATGTTCTGCGTGCCTGCGCGCTCGGCCAGGTACTCACCGCAGGCGGCGAACGCCAGCGGCGCGGTCAGCCGGAGCGAGCTGGCGACGATCGTGGTGATTTCGTCGGTCCCGATCACGCGGTCACCTTCTCCGGCTCGGTGGTGGCGGCCGGCACCGGCTCGGACGGCGGTGCCGCGGCCTCAGCCCGCCCGCGGGACCGCACCCGAGCCAGCACCGGCGGCACGACGAACGCGAGCACCAGAAGCGCCTGGACGATGTCCACCAGGTAGTTCGGCACACCGGTCGACGCCAGGAAGCTGGACCCGGAGCGCAGCGCACCGAACAGCAGGGCGACCGGGACCGCCGCGATCGGGCGGCTCCGCGCGATCAGCGCGACCAGCAGGCCGTCCCACCCGAAGTTGTTGGAGAGCGCGGGCTGGAGCCGGAACACCTGACCGGAGAGGATGACCGCGCCGGCCAGGCCGGCGAACGCCCCGGAGAGCGCCAGCGCGGACCCGCCCAGCCAAGACGCCCGGACGCCTGCGTGCCGTGCCGCCAGCGGGTTGAGGCCGAGCATGTTGAGCCGGAAGCCCCAGCGGCTACGGGCGAGCAGCACGCCGAGGACGATCGTCAATACGATCGAGACGATCAGCCCGCCGCCGATCTCCAGGGCCGGGTACTCGCCGAAGCCCGGGATCCGCACCTCCGGCGGCAGCTGCGCCGACTCCGAGGAGGCGATGCTGTCCGCGCTCGCCCGCGGCGCCTGCAGGAGCCACGGCACGGTGACCGCGAAGCTGACCAGCTGGATCGCGAGGAACGACATCAGCAGCGTGCTGACCACGATGTTGACGTTGCGGGTGTAGTTCATCACCGCGCTCGCGCCGGACCAGAGACCGCCGGCCAGGGCACCCGCCAGCAGGCTCAGGATCATGACCAGAAAGCCCGGCAGCGCGAGGTGCAGCGCTACGTACGCGGCGACACCGGCGCCGAGCAGCAGTTGGCCTTCCTGCCCGATGTTGAAGACGCCCGCCCGGTTGCTGATGCACGCGCCGAGCGCCACCAGCAGCAGCGGCGTGGCCGCCTTCAGCGTCTCGCTCCAGGCCGCGGTGTCGGCGATGCTGCCGGTGTAGAGCGCCTCGGCGGCGTCACCCGGAGAACCGCCGGTCGCGGCGACGAGGAACATCGACGCGAGCACGGCGACCGCGACGGCGGCGACCGTGATCAAGCTGACCTGCACGGCCCGATCGCTCGGCCGCATCAGCTCGGCGATGTTGGGGAGAGATCGTTTACCGGTCATGCCGCCTCGCCTCCGACCAGCATGCCGAGTCGCTCGGCGGTCGCCTCGTGGATGTCGAGCACGCCGTTCACCCGGCCGGACGAGATCACGGCGACCCGGGACGCGAGCGCCATCACCTCCTCCAGCTCGGTGGTGATCAGCAGCACGGCGACTCCGCGGGCGGCGGCGGCGCGCAGCCGCTCGTACATGTCTTCGATCGCGCCGACGTCGAGCCCGTGGGTGGGCTGCGCCGCGACGAGCACGCTGGGATCCGTGGACAGCTCGCGGGCCAGGACGACCCGCTGCTGGTTGCCGCCGGACAGGTTGCGCAGGGGCGTGTCCATGGACGGCGTCGAGATGTTGAACTGCTCGATCAGCCGGGCCGCCAGCTTCCGGGCCTCCCGGCGCCTGAGCAGGAAGCGGCCGCTCACGCGGCCGAGGTCGGTCATCACCAGGTTGTCGAGCACCGACATGTCCAGGACGACGCCCGAGCGGTGCCGGTCCTCCGGAACGACGCCGACGCCCGCCTTGTGCAGCGCGCCGACCTTGTTCAGCGGAACCGGGGCGCCGTTGACGCTGATCGTGCCGGACGCCGGTTCGAGCAGGCCGGACATCAGGTCGCCGAGCGTCGCCTGGCCGTTGCCCTCGACCCCGTACAGAGCCAGGATCTCGCCGGGAGCGACGGTGAGCGCGAACTTGTCGAGCAGCGTGCGACCGTCCGGGCCCTTGACCACGACGTCGTCGAGCGTCAGGGCGGGGTTGTCCGCCGGCTTCGCGGCAGCGCCGGGCTGGGCGTTCGCGCCGGGCTGGGCGTCCGAGTCGGGCTGGGCGTCCGAGTCGGACCCGCCCGCCTCTGCGGCGTCGTCGCTCGCAGCGGCACCGGCCGGCGAAGCGGCGTCGGCCTGCGTGTCGGCGGGCGTCGTGTCCTCGGCGATGAGGCCGAGCGCCGCACCCTCGGAGTGCAGGGACACCTCGCGGCCGACCATCTGCTTCGCGAGTTCCCGGGGGTTCGTGGTCGCGGTCCGGCAGCGGAACGCCACCGAACCCTTGCGCAGAACCGTCACCTGGTCGGTAGCCGCCATGATCTCGGCCAGCTTGTGGCTGATCAGGATGACCGCGCGGTTCTCCTTCGCGACGACGTCGCGGAGCACCTCGAACAGTTCCTGCGACTCGGCCATCGTGAGCACCGAGGTGGGCTCGTCGAGGATCAGGACCTCCGGGTCACGCCGGAGGCACTTGATGATCTCGACCCGTTGACGCTCACCCGCGGACAGGTCCTCGACCCGCGCGACCGGTGAGATCGGGAGGCCGTAGCGGGCCCCCACGTCCTTGATCTGGTCGCAGGCCTCGTCCCGCTTGATCCGCCCTGGCTCGCCCAGGATGACGTTCTCCCAGACCGTCAGCGGTTCGATCAGGCTGAAGTGTTGGTGCACCATGCCGAGGCCGAGGGTGACCGCGGCCTGCGGCGTCGGGATCTCCACTCGCTTGCCGTGGCGCAGGACGACACCCTCGTCCCGCTGTACCAGGCCGAGCAGCACCTTCATGAGCGTCGACTTGCCGGCGCCGTTCTCTCCCAGGAGGCCGTGGATCTCGCCGTCTCGGACGACGAGATCCACGGCGTCACAGGCGACGACCGGACCGAAGCACTTCGTCACGCCACGTAGCTCGAGCGCGGGCGCCTCGAGCGTGAACTCGGGCGGGACGCTCTTCGTCTGGTCGTCGGTCATGCTCAGGCCCCGAGCTTCGCGACCTGCGCGTCGACGTTGATCTTGCCGCTGCCGACGTCCTTGATGAACGTCTCCAGGGCCTTGTTCTGCTCGGCGGTGCCTCCGCAGATCTTCACGGTCGGAACCGTGTCCTTGCCGAGGTGCCACTCACGAGCGACGCCCATCTTCAGCTCGCCGTCGGCGAACTTCTGCAGGGCCGCGGCGAAGTACTCACCCGGGTCGAAGATCGAGGAGACCTGGAACTTCGGGCTCGTCGAGTCGCACCGGTCGGTGCCCGGCGTCGAGAGGATGAGGTTCTTGGTGTTGCCGAACTTCGCGACCTCGTCGGTCGCGCCACCCAGGTACGGGTACAGCGCCCCGACGCCCTGGCTGACCTGGGCCTGCGCGGCCTCCTTGGCCTTGCCGGAGTCGTTGAAGTCGCCGGTGTAGGTGGTGACCAGCGTCGCGTCCGGGACGACCTCGCGGATCCCGGCCTTGAACGCCTTCGCCGCCTGCACGGAGAAGTCGGCCTCCGGTCCGGTGACGTACCCTGCCTTCTTGATCTTCTTGTCCTTCATCAGCAGACCGTTGGCGTACCCGGTCGCGTAGATGACCTCGTTGATGAAGTCACGCGAGATCGTGATCTTCGGCGTCTGCTTGATGTCCGCCGACGACGGCACGTACCACGAGGACTTGGCGCAGACCGACTCCTCGGAAGCCGGGATGGCGTCCTTGAGCTCGGCCGCACCCAGGGCCACCAGGTCGACCTTCTGGCGGCACAGGTTCCTGGCCTGGTTGAGGGCGTCGGCCGGGTTGACCGAGCCGACCTTGATGACCTGCCAGTCCTTCGACTTGGCGAACTCCTCGGCCTTGGCCACGAAGCTCTCGTAGTAGCCGTTGTCGTTCAGGTCACCAGGGCTGAGCACACCGACGATGACCTTGCCGTCGCCGTTGACGTCGGGCCCGGCCGCGGAGCCCGCGGACGACGAGCTGGTGGTCTCGGCAGTGTCGTCGCTCGGGCTGGTACAGGCCGCGAGCGAGACTGCGACGCATGCCGCGGCGGCCGCGACACGTACCGCTCGAGTGTTCAGTCTCATTGAAGTCCTTCCGAGGAGCGTGGAGCCTTGCTGGTCGGTTCGGGGGATTGGACCGGCAGCGATGACGGATCAGACCGAATAAGCGATGCGTTCCTGTTCGAAGAGAGCCTCACCGGCGGCTGCGACGAACCAGGGGAAGCCCATCCGGCCGACCGGAGCGACCTTAGTGGGGTCGATCCGATCTGGACCGGCCAGGATGGCATCGTCCACCACGATGCAGACGACCTCGGCGAGAACGATATGGACGCCGGAGAAGCAGGATGTGGGGTCGCCGCGGTCGATAACGTCGACCACGCGGCATTCCATGTGGGCAGGGCTCACCACGAGCGACGGTGGGGCGACCACTTGCGACGGGACGGTCTCCCACCCGATCAGCTCGGCTTCGTTCACGCCGGCCGGAAACTCTTTGGCGGCGGTCTCGATGTGGTCGGCGAGCGCCGTGCTGGTGATATTGATGACGAACTCGCCGGTGCGCTGGACGTTGACCCAGGTGTCCTTGGGCTCCGACGTCGCCTCGCGGACCGTCCCGATCGTGACGGCGACCGTCGGGGGCTCGCCGCACACCGGCATGAAGTAACTGAACGGCGCGACGTTGAGGTTCCCGTCGACGTCGGTGGTCGTGATCATCGCGATCGGTCGCGGCACGACGAGCTGGGACAGCAGACCCTGCTTCTGTGCGGGCGTCCGGCCGGCCAGGTCGATCACGGGCATGCGCTACCTCCGGTCTGCCCGGCGGCACGGTGCTCGACAGTTACTCCGGGCGCGGCCGGCCCTCCCGGAGCGAGCTCGAGCTCGGCCGCGGCGATCCGCGGCCAGCGGCGGAACGGGGTGATCCCGGTCCGCCGGAGCAAGTGGTGCGAGTTCTCGGCGGCGCACTGGCGCAGGTCGTCGTAGTCGACGAGCTGCAACTGCTGGTCCCGGACGACGATCTCCCCGTCCACCAGAACGTCCCGCACGGTGTGGCTCGGCATGCCCCAGACGAGCTGGAGCGCCTCGTCGCCGCGGGGTGTCCAGACCGGATCGGTCGTGTCGAACACGACCAGGTCGGCGGCCTTGCCGATCTCGATCGAGCCGATCTCGTCGCCGAGGCCGATCGCGCGGGCGCCGTCGATCGTGGCGAGCGCGAGCGCCTCGTGCGCGTGCACCGGCTCGGCGTCACCGCGGTCGAGGGAGAGGCCGGTGAACAGCATCGCGGCCCGGAGGATGTCGGGGACGTCGCCCGCGTTGTGCGAGTCGCAGCCGAGCGCGACCCGGCCACCGCGGCGAATCAGCTCGACGTGCCGGGCGGCCCGGGTGAAGCCCTGCCCCAGCCGCAGGTAGGCACCCGGGCTGGACGCGACCGCGGTGTCGGTCTCCAGGATCGCGTCGACCTCGTCGTCGTCCAGCCAGACGGCGTGGCCGAGCAGCAGGCGGGGGCCGAGAACACCGAGCTTCTGCAGGTGGACGACGGGCCGGTTGCCGGAGCGCTGCGCATAGCCAGGGATGTCGTTCTGCCCAGGCGAGATGTGCCAGGTCATCCGGGTGTCGAGCCGCTCGGCGAGCGCGGCGGCGCCCTGGAACAGCGCGTCCGAGACGAGGTCGTGGCCGAGCAGCGTGATCCAGGCGCTGACCCGGTCGGTGGTGCCCAGCGCACGAACCAGCTCTTCCTGGCGGGCCAGCACCTCGTCGGCGGGGGCGGAGAACGGCAGCCCCTCGGCGTCCCAACCCCAGCCGTTCAGCCGAGCCCGGATGCCGGTCCTCTTCAGGCCCGCGGCCACCCGGAGCGGGTGCGCGACCGTACCCGGCTCGATCAGCGTCGTGACGCCCCGGCGCAGCGACTCGGCGGCGGTGAGCATCGCGGAGATCTCGTCGTCGCCGCCGGTGTGGGCGCTGTGCAGCGGCACGGCCCACTCGAAGATCGCCTGCTGGCTGTCGATGTCGTCCGGGATGCCGCTGCGGGTGAGCGGGTCGGCGGTGGTGTGCTGGTGGGCGTTGATCATGCCGGGCGTGACGACGCAGCCGGTGGCGTCCAGCTCGTCCGCACCCGGGTAGCGCAGGCGCATCTCCTCGGCGGTGCCGAGCGCCGCGATCCGGCCGCCGACGACCGCGATCGTGGCTCCGGTCAACACCTCGCGCCCAGGCGCCATCGTGACGACGTCGCCGCCCACCACCAACAGGCTGTCGCTCATGGCGCGACCAAGACCTTGCCGACCGTCGTCCGGTCGGTGAGCACGTCGAACGCCTGCGGCAGGGCCTCGAGCGGCAGCTCCGCGGCGATCGGAGCAGAGAGGTCGCCCGACCAGAACGTCTTCAGCGCCCGGTGGAAGTCGTCCGGGGTGTAGGCGCCGGACCCGAGCAGCGCGATCTCCCGGTGGTAGGCACCGGCGAGACCGAAGCTCACCTGATCGCCGCTGGTCTGCCCCATGAACACCAGCCGGCCGCGGACGCCGAGCGCGCCCAGCGACACCGGCCAGGTGGCGGGACCGACGTGGTCCAGGGCGATCTCTGCGCCCCGGCCGTCGGTGAGGTCACGGACGTAGGCGACCGGGTCGGCGTCGAGCGGCACGCAGTGCTCGACGCCGAGCGCGCGCACCGCGTCCAGCTTGGCCTCACTGCCGGCCACCGCAACGACCCGCGCGCCGGTCTCGAGAGCCAGTTGCACAGCCGCGACGCTGACCGCGGACGCGGCGGCCTGGATCAGGATCGTCTCGCCCGCGGTGAGCCGGCCGACCGGGAACAGCGCGTGGTAGGCGGTGGCCCAGGACGACGGCAACGCCGCGGCGGTGGTCAGCGCGGCCTCGTCGGGCACGGCGTGGACCTGGACGGCCTTCACCGCCACGTACTCGGCGAATCCGCCGGGGCGGTTCCCACCGGTCACCGTCACTCCGCCGCAGTAGCCGGAGTCGCCCACCTGGCAGTACGTGCAGTCGCCGCAGCCCAGCGTGGGATCGATGACCACCCGGGCTCCCACGGCCAGGTCAGGGACGTCCGCTCCGACCTCGACGACGGTGCCGGCGACGTCCATGCCGCCGATGTGCGGCAGCGTGAAGCCGGGTAGCAGCGCCGGTCCGCTGCGCTGCAGGAGGTCCATCCGGTTGACGGCGCACGCGGCGACCTGGATGAGTGCTTCGTCCGCCGCGATCGTGGGCCTCGGCACGTCCTGTGCCGCCACGACCTCGGGGCCGCCGAAGGCGGTCTGCACCATCGCCCGCATCGCGTCCCTCCCTGTCGTGTCCGTCCTGTGCCATCTCACATTGCGAGGCGGCGATTCACATTGCATAACAGCGATGTCCGGAACGATGCCTCCCGAACGAAGGCCGTGTCAACGAGTCAACGCCATCTCGCGGGCCGGTAACCCAGACTTTTCGAGCGGCGGGCTCTGAGCACGAACACCGCGCCGCAACGATGTGCTCAGGGCGCATTGCGCGAGCCGACGGCGCGAGTGACCATCCGTCGGCCCGCACACGGTTCTGTGCCGATACCCCGACACGCCGAGGACGCGGCGGGTCCGGCCGCTGAACTCCACCGGACCCACCGCGTCCCCCGCCCGATCAGCTCTCGAGGTCGATCGTGCCCAACCGTTCCACCTCACGGTCCGGGTTGATCGCGCCGCTACCGACGTCCGCGATGAACTGCGCGACCAGGGCGTTCTGGGCGTCGGTGGCGTTGCACAGACGCACGGTCGGGACCGTGTCCTTACCCAGGTGCCACTGGCGCTCCTGGCCCATCTTCAGCTCGCCCTGGGAGAAGTCCTCGAGCGCCGCCGCGAAGTACTCCCCCGGGTCGAAGATCACCGACACGTCGAACGTCGGAGCGACGGAGTCGCAGCGGTTGGTGCCCGGCGTCGAGAGCAGCACGTCGTGCTTGTTGCCGAGCTCGGCCACCGCGTCGGTCGCACCACCCAGGTACGGGTAGATGACCTTGAGGCCCTCGTTGATCTGCTTTTGCGCGGCCGCCGCGGCCGTCTTGCTGTCGTCGAAGGTCGCGAGGAAGGCAACGTCGAGGTCGGCGTTCGGGAGCACGCGCCGGATGCCCGCGATGTACGCCTTGGCCGCACCGACCGTGAACCCGTACTCCTTGGGGCCGGTGATGAAACCGGCCTTGTCGTAGCCCCTCGACTCCATCAGCAGGCCGTTCGCGTACCCGGCCGCGAGCAGACCCTCGTTGATGAAGTCCTTGGAGATCGCGATCTGCGGCTGCTGGGTGATGCCGTCGCCGGCCGGCACGTACCAGTACGCCTTGCCGCACGCCGGGTCCTTGGACGCCGGAATCGCGGCGGCGAGCTCGGCCGCGCCCATCGCGACCAGGTCGGGCTTGTCCTCGGCGCACGCCTTCTTCGCGGCCGCGAGCGCGTTGTCCGCCTTGATGTCGCCGTGCCGCTCGATCGTCCAGCCCTGCCGCGCCGCGAACGCCGCCGCCTTCGCGATGAAGCTCTCGTAGTACCCGTTGTCGTCGAGGTCGCCGGGGCTCAACACCGAGATGACGACCTTGCCGTCACCGTTGATGTCCGCGTTGCCGGAGCTGCCGGTCGCGGCGACCGACACGTCCGCGTACTCGATGCTGTCTTCCGAGCACGACGTGACGATGAGCGCGAGGCAGACCGCGGCCACCGCGATACGCACTGTTCGGGTGGACAGTCTCATTGGAGTCCTTCCGGGGGTTATTGCACGCCTTTGCTGATCGCTGCGAACGAGATCGAACTCGACGACGAGTCAGCCACCTCAGAGAGCACATTAATCACACGCGGAAATTGGCGGTTGGGGTCGCGGTAGACGATCACCTCGATGCGGTCACGGCGTCTTGCGCGCGCCGGGACGGTCGGACGCCCAGCCGCCCACCACCGGGTCGTGCTCGTCCAGCGCCAGCAACAATTCTTGGGCGGTCAGCGCGGCCTGGAGCAGCACGATCGCCTCCGGATCGAGCGGATCGACGCCGAGCAGCGCCTTGATCTGGCCGACCCGGTAGCCGACCGAATTCCGGTGCAGGTGCAGCGCGTCCGCGACCGCGGTCCGGCTACCGCTCGACGCCAGCCAGGCCCGCAGCGTCCGAACCAGGTCCTCGCGGGGCAGCAGTGGTCCGAGATGGCGTTCGACGAACTCGCGCAGGCGCTCCGGCGGCACGGTGACGAGGAGCTGGGCCAGCCCGAGCGACGCGTAGGGCAGCACCACCGCCTCACCCCGGCGCAGCAGCAGCGCGAGCAGTACCTCGGCCTCCCGGAACGAGTGCGCGGTGCGATCGGCTCCGGTGACCACCGGGCCGGACGCGGCCCGCACCACCCCCTCGCCGACGATGGCCTGCGCCCGCTCCCGCAGCCGGTCGAGCTCGTGGCCGTCCCCGCCCGGCACGACGGCCCAGGCTCGGCGTCCCTGGTGCAGAGCGGTGGCGCCGGCACGCGGCAGTGCGGTGGCCCAGGCGCGCAGATGCGGCCCGTCGTACTCGAAGACCGCGCCGGCGTGCGGGGCGTCCAGACGCATCCCGAACCGGGCCGCTGCCCGGGTCAGATCGTCCGGCGGGCGCAGGCTGCCGCAGCGCAGCTCGTCGACGAGGTCGGCGCCCGCGGCGGTACCGGCGTCCGCCGCCGCGTCCCGGCGGACCGCCTCGATCGCGAGCGCGGTGGTGGCCGCCAGGAGGTATGGGACGACAGCCGGCGGCACCGGCTCGGCGAGCAGCACGATGCCGAAGCGGCGGCGATCGGCGCGGACCGACGCGGCGCGGACCGGACGGCCGTCGGACATCGTCAGCGGTACCGGACGCTCGGCACCGAATACCTGGGCGACATCGGAGGCACGGACACTCGGCGGGTCACCGGCGGGCGCGGCAGAGCTCGCGAGCAGCTCGCCGTGGACGTCGAACAGCCAGGCGGTGTGGCCGGTGTGCGCGGCCAGCCGGCGCAGGATCGCGGCCCAGCCCTCGCCACCGAGCGTCAGCCGGTTCAGCTCGCGCTCGAACTCCTCCGGCGTGGCGGCCGGCGATACCGGGCCCGGCGGAGCCGAGCGGGGCGCGATCGGACGTGCCGTCATCGGAGCAGGGATTCCGTGCGCCCTGGCCTCGCCGTGCGGGTCCCGTCGGACCCGGCCGCCCTCCATGGCGGGAACCATACCTCCCGGTCACCGGGCCACTCCGGCACTGTAGTTACCGGCCCGTACCGTTGCTCACCGTGTCCACTCGCACACCCAAATCGGCTCTGGGCGCTCAGGCGCCGAAGTCCGCCTTCCGGATCAGGCAGTGCACACCCTTGACCGCGTCGACGACCTGACTGACCTCGAAGTCGCCCGCCGCGCTCAGGTAGGCCAGCGCGGTCGCCCGCGGCATGCCCTGGGTGAGCTCGAGGAACGAGACCGCCCGGCGGACGGCCTTCCGCATGGCCTCGTTCAGGTCGGGGTCCATGCCGACCGGGATCCAGTGCGTGTCGGTCTCGACGAACGGGGCGTTCACCAAGCCGACGGCGGCCCGCGCCTCGGCGTCTTTGAGGACGCTCAGCCGGAGCGTCGCGCGCAGCGGGGCCTCCAGCGCCGTCAGCGCCACCTCGCCGTCGCCCTGCGCGTAGTGCGGGTCGCCGGCGTAGAACAGCGCGCCGACCGTCTGCACCGGGAGGTAGAGCGACGAGCCGGCCTGCAGCTCGTTGACGTCCATGTTGCCGCCGTGGTCACCGGGCGGAACCGAGGGCACCGGCTCGTCGGTGTCGACCGCGACCCCCATCAGGCCGAGGAACGGCCGCAGCGGGAAGCGGACACGGCGCCCTTCCCCGAAGCGCAGGTTGCCGTAGAGCGCACCACCGGACTCGGTGACGTCGGTGAAGTGGATGTTGCTGCCGTAGCTCGCCGGGTCCAGGAGGTTGGCGTCCTCGCGGCGCAGCGATCCCTCCGGGAACTCGCCGGGCAGCGCGCCGTAGCCGTGCCGGTTGCTGATGAATCCGTAGGGGACGCGGATCGCGAGTTCGAGGACGTCGACCCGGAGTAAGTCGCCGGGCTCGGCGCCGGCGACCGCGATCGGTCCGGTGACCACGTGCGGACCGTCGTCGAAGTCGTGCGCGAGGTCGGACGCGGCGAACAGGCGGGAGTCCTCGAGGACGTCGTCGGCCTTCACCCCGAACCCGGCGAGGTAGGTGACCGGATCACGGCCCTGGTCCTCCAGGATGCCCTCGTGGCTGAGGGTGTCGATGGTGACGACCGCGCCGCTCTCGACGCTCAGCGCGGGCCTGCTGCTGCGGTTGGGCAGGAAGCCCCAGAGGGCGGTCTCCGGCGTCGTCTCGAGGTAGTGGTCGCCGGGGATGCGACCTTCGCGCGCCTGCAGCGTCACGCTCGGCTCCTTCATGCGGTGGGACAAGCGAAGTCGCCTACGACACTGCGGGAACCGTGTTTCCGCCAGAAGTCCGAGCTACGAAGCTCAGGTAACTCCGTATCGCCATGCGATATCACGTCTCACCAGCGCGCGTGCCGACCGCCGTCCAGATGCGACCGCGGAATTGTTACTACCGGCGGGTATGGCGAATCTCGCACCAAACCCACTCCCCGCCATTCCGCGCTGGTCAGAGCCGCAGCGTGACAACGGGCGGCGGATTACTCCGATCTGCAACGGCCCGCCCACTGGAGCAGGGTGCTTTCCCTCCACTACGATCCGTGCGCTGCATGTGGACGCAGAACGATGCCGAGGACGACGGAGCGGGAGGCGACGAGTGGACGCGACGTCCCGCGCGTCGGCCGATCCGTCGAGTGCCTCGCCCGGCCCTGACGGTTCGTGGCGGCTCGTCCGGGAAGCCCCCGACTTGCGCAGCGAAAACCTCGCCAACGTCCACGGCAAGGTGCGTCCATTGCACGCGCGCACGCCTCGGACGTGCCATCCTTCGTTCAGTCACCGCGCGGTCACCGTGGTCGAGCGGCGGAGTGCGGTGTGCCCGGGCACGTACGGACCGCTCCTCCGGTCGCTCGTCGGCTGTCCGTCATTAGTGACCAAGAATGAACAGGAGCAACAACGCCGGGGTAGTCACGCCCCGCACAGGCACGCTAGGCGGAGTAGGGGCGGATACGGTGATCACGGCTGAGCCCGGCGCTGGCCCCACCGTCCTGCGCATTCTGCTCGGTTCTCAGCTGCGGAGATTGCGCGAGGACCGCAACGTCACGCGCGAGGACGCCGGCTACGCGATCCGCGCCTCCGAGTCGAAGATCAGCCGGATGGAGCTCGGCCGCGTCGGCTTCAAGGAGCGCGACGTCTCCGACCTCCTGACCCTCTACGGCGTCACCGACGGCACCGAGCGCGACGCGCTGCTCTCGCTGGCGCGGGAGGCGAACCAGCCGGGCTGGTGGCACAAGTACAGCGACATCCTGCCCAACTGGTTCCAGGCCTACGTCGGCCTCGAGGCGGCGGCGTCGCTGATCCGAACCTACGAGGTCCAGTTCATCCCGGGCCTGCTCCAGACGGAGGACTACGCCCGCGCGGTCGTGTTGCTGGGCAACGGCAGCGCGCCCAAGGCCGAGGTCGACCGGCGCGTCCAGTTGCGGATGGAGCGGCAGAAGCTGCTCAACCGCGCCAACCCCCCGCGCTTCTGGGCCATCATCGACGAAGCCGTGCTCCGTCGGCCGATCGGCGGCCGCGAGATCATGCGGGAGCAGCTGGAGCACCTCGCGAAGCTGGCCGAGCGGCCGAACATCACGCTGCAGGTCATTCCGTTCGGGTACGGCGGTCACGCTGCGGCCGGTGGGGCGTTCTCACTGCTCCGCTTCCCCGACCAGACGCTGCCCGACATCGTCTACATCGAACAGCTGACCAGCGCGCTCTATCTGGAGAAGCGTGAGGACGTCGACACCTATCTGGAGTCGATGGAACGCCTCGCGGTCGAGGCGGATTCACCGGACCGCAGCCGCGAGCGTTTCCTGGAAGTTCGGCGGGATTTCGCGCCGCCGCCGCTTCGCTGAAGTTCGTCGGGCGGGCGGTCCCGGTTGCGGAGCGCGCCCGACCGCGCTCCGCACAGAGCTACTGCACTACTGAACTACTGACGACTTCCCGGCCCGGTCCGGGTCGCCATGACGTCGCCCCACTCGACGGTGCCATGGCGATGACGAGACTCGGAATCCTCTCTTGGCCAGGCGCCGGTCAACCGACGAAATGGTCGAAGTCCCCGCTACGTGCACCGGCGATGAGAGCTGCGATCTCGTCGCGGGTATAGATGAGGGCCGGTCCCTCGGGATGACGGGAGTTCCGAACAGCGAACTGCCCGTCGGGCAACCAGGCGATCTCCACGCAGTTGCCGTTCGGATTGCTGTGGCTACTCTTCAGCCACGCCACCTGGCCTAGCTGACCAGCCGGAATGCCGTTGTACGGGTGGTGCATGTTGCGCCTCTTCTCGGATCGCCGGCGGAACGTTCTCGGCCGCCGGTGCACGATCGGCGGTACGACGCCCCGTTCCGTCGGTCGGTGCCGCCCATCAAAATAGGCCATCTGCACGTGCAGACGCTCTTGCACATGCACGGCCTGATGCAGGAGGATAACGCACGTGCGCGACTGTGCTCGGTAGTCGAATCGTGACAGCTCGGGTGATGGGAGGTAGATCGTGTCCCCTGCTCCACAGCCGGTCCGGACCGAGTCCGCTCGCGGCTGCGCACACAGAGAGGCAGCGTGGAAGGTCGAGCTCTCGGCCCGGCTCTGCACTGATCGCGCGCACGCCGCTCGCTTACGCGGGTTGGCTGCCTGGCATCAGCGGCAGGCCGATTATTTCGACCAGCTTTTCGGCGGCGATGATTCCGGCGCTTCGCCGGCCACCGCTTAGTCCACTCGCCCCACAGCTCCGACGGCGTCCACTGTGCACGCCGTCGGTCGTGGCTGGTGCGGGTTGGAGGCGCCCGGACCCTCCAGCCCGTGCCGCCCCGCGGACCGTCCGCGCGTCGTCTCCCCGGCATGGCGACGCGCGGACTTCGGCGTTGACGGCCCCGGTCGTTGAGAGACACAGCAAAGGCCCCGCCATCGGCGGGGCCTTTGTCACATGCGTATTCAGGCGACCGCGAGGGTCGCCTGATACGCGCCGGACGTAGACGGACGGCGGCCCGAGCTTCACGCCCGGGCCGCTCCCCCGTCAGGTCGCGGCGACCTGCTCGCCGATCGCCTTGTGCAGCGCCCGATTGAGCAGGACGAGCAGGGTGTCCCGCACCGACCGGCGGTCGCGCGCGTCGAACGCGACGACCGGCACTTGGTCGTCGATCGCGAGCGCCCACCGGACCGCGGCGAGGTCCTGGGCGAGCAGACCGTCGAAGGCATTGACGCCGACGATGAACGGAATGCCGGTGTGCTCGAAGTAGTCGACCGCCGGGTAGCAGTCGTCCAGCCGCGAGCTGTCCACGACGACGAGCGCGCCGAGTGCTCCACGCGCGAGGTCGTCCCACATGAAGCCGAACCGAGCCTGACCGGGGGTACCGAACAGGTACAGCTTGACTCCGGCGTCGATCGCGACCGAACCGAAGTCCATCGCCACCGTCGTCGTGGTCTTGGTCGAATGCTGGCCAGGGATGTCGATCCCGACCGCCACCTCGGTCATTTCGGCCTCGGTGGTGAGCGGGGCGATGTCGGAGATCGCTCCGACCGTCGTCGTCTTCCCGACCCCGAAGCCACCGGCGATGACGATCTTTACCGGGAGTGGTGGCTTGGAGCCGGGTGCCGATGCGGTGCGGTCAGACGATGGCGCTGAGTCCACGGATCACTCGCAGGATGAGTTCGGGGGAGTTGGGAGAGCTCACGTCGTGGTTGTGGACGTCGAGGTAACCGGTGGCTCGCAAGTCACCGACCAGAATCTTGACCACGCCGAGGTGAAGCTTGAGTCGTGCCGAAATCTCGGCGACGGAGATGGGCTGGGCACAGAGGGTCACGATGGCTCGGAGTTCCGGCGAAAGCCGGGACGTCGGCACTCGTCCACCACGGGTTGCGGCCGTCACCTGAGTCTCCAGCCCGATCTCGGGATCGGCGGTGACTCGACCGGAGGTGAGGACGAACGGGCGCAGTTGTCCGGACGCCTCGGACCCGACGGTGCTGGCCTTGTTGCCGCTGTCCCCGGGGGTGGAGAACGACGGCGAGGCCTTCAGATACGGCCGGATGGAGGCCGGTTCCTCTGAGTCGGATCCGCCCAGGATCCTCATGACTGTACGGAATTCTTCAACTCGACGATGAGCTGCGGCGTCAGCACCGCTCCGGCGCGGCTCGCGAAGAGCGTCATCTCGTAGGCGACGGTGCCCAGGTTCGCCGAGCGGTCCGCGATGACGCCGAGCACCGAGCCTCGGCTGATCGCAGTCGCCAGCAGGTAACCGCCGGTCAGGTCCACGATGACCTTGTTCAGACCGCCCAGCGTGTAGGTGTCCGCCACCCCCGCCGCGAGACTCGTCATGCCCGAGATGACCGCAGCGAGCCGGTCGGCGTTCGCGTGGTCGGAGGTGGCGGACTTCGCCATCAGGAGACCGTCGGCCGACACCGCCACGGCTTCCACGACACCTGCGGTGCCGGTGCAGAACGAGTCCAGCAACCAGTTGAAGGTCTGTGCCTCGGCGCTGAGGCCGGCGGTCGCCAGGTCGCCGCCGTTGGGTCGGTAGGAGCTGTTCATCGTGGTGATCCTTCGTGCTGATGGCCGTCGACGACGACCCTGTTGAGAGCGCGGGACACGCCTGCTTCGATCTGCTCGATCAGCGCCCGGGCAGCGTCGGGGTCCGCCACCGGAGTCGCTGTGACCGAGGCGCCAGCTCGGCCGCTGGTGAAGCTCTTCAACGTCGCACCGGGTACCCGCCGCACCAGGCCGCCCGGGGTCCGCTGTCCCGGCTGCGGCTGCGGCTGCGGCGAAGCGGCCGGCGCCGGCCGGGAAGGCAGGACCGGCGGAGAGACCGGCGCCGCGGACGGCGCCTGCCGTGCGGCCGGTGCGGCCGCCGGCGTGTTCCAGGGTGACTGCTGCGGTGCCGTCGGTTCGTTCCACGGTGACGGCTGCGGTGCCGTCGGTTCGTTCCAGGGCGACGGCTGGGATGCCGACGACGCTGTCTCGTTCCACGGCGACTGCTGTGGTGCTGTCGGCTCGTTCCACGGCGACGTGGAGCGCTCCGTATGCGGGGGCGGCCCGCTGGGCCGTCCGCCAGTGCTGCCCGAGCCGCCATTGCTGCCCGAGCCACCGCCAGGCGTGGACAGCTGCGGGATCGCGCCGGTGTCCGCGGTCCGCTGCGCGTTCCGCACACCGGCCTCGAACTCCTCGATCAGCGCCCGTGCCGCCGCCGGATCGCCGGCGTCGCCCAGCGCCGTCGGCTCGGCCTGCTTGCTCCGCTTGCTGGCGATACCGGCCGGGAGCTGCGCTCCTGGCACGCGTCGCTGCAGGCGAGGCGCCGAATCACCGGGTCCGGCTGGACGGCCCGAAGATGGCGTCGCCACCGACGGGGCTGTCCGGACGCTCGGCGTCTGCGGTGCGGCCGGCTGGACCGGCTGCGGGATCGGCGCAGCCATCGGCGGAGCCGGCGCGACCGGGGCCGCAGCGACCGGTGGTGCCGCAGGCGGCGTCGCGGCGGGCGGCAGCGACCGGAACGCGGCCGGGGCCGCGGGCTCGGACGGCGGCTGACCGACGGGCGAGTCCCACCAGGAGACGTCGGCACCGCCCGGAGCGGACTGCCCCGGCGCCGACTCACTGCGGTAGAGCGCGCTGCTCGCCACGACCGGCTCGGCCTCTACCGACTCGCGCTGAGCCGGAACCTGGGCCCCGGAGCCCGAGAACGCGTTCCAGGGTCCGGCCGAGATCGCGCGCGTCGCCCGCTCGAGCGCCACGTTGTCGAAGATCGCGGTCGAAGCCACGACCGGCAGCCTCGTGGACACCGGCTCGTGCGCGGGCTCCCGGTACGGCTCGTGGTACGACGGCTCGTGCATCGGGGCCGCGGCGGGGTTGGGTGCGACCTGCTCCCGTGCCGGAGACGCCCCCGCAGGCGACATGGCGGTATTCGGAACCCGCAACACGTCGGGCTGCTGCATCGTCGGCCCGGCGGGAAGCGCGGGCCGCGGGTCCTCCACCGCCGCGATGCCCTGGTACACCGACGGAACCAGGTGCTGCTCGTTCATCGCCAGCACCGCGGTGACACCGCCGCCGGGCGTCGGCACCAGCGCGACGCCGATCCCGTGACGACGTGCCAGACGACCGGTCACGAACAGACCGAGCACCTCGGTCGGAGCGAGGTCGAGGCGCTCACGGCGGGCGAGCCGCGCGTTCTCTTCCGCGAGCCGCTCCGCCGACATACCGATGCCCTGGTCGACGATCAGCACCTGGGCACCGGCCCCGGTCGCCTCGGCACTCACCGTCACCCGCGTGTGCGGAGGCGAGTACGCCGCCGCGTTCTCCATCAGCTCGGCGAAGATCAGCGTGAGGTCGGAGACCACCGACGGCTGCACGACGATGTCCTCGGGCACGTCGATGTCGACCCGGGTGTAGTCCTCGATCTCACCCAGCGCCAGCCGGGCGAGGTCGGCGAGTGCCAGCGGGCTACCGCCACCCTGCTCGGTTGCGATCGAGCCGGAGAGAACGACCAGGGATCCCGCGTTCCGGTTGAGGCGGCTGGAGAGGTGGTCCAGCTGGTACAGGCTGCTCAGCCGGTCGGAGTTCGTCTCCTGACGCTCCAGCCGGTCGATCATCGAGAGCTGACGACCGATCAGGTTCTGCGTACGACGTCCGATGTGGCCGAACATCGTCGCGACGTTGCGCCGGCTGATGATCTGACGTTCGACCAGTCGGGCCGCGGTGTCCTGCACCTGCTCGAACGCTCGGGCCAGCTCGCCGATCTCGTCGCGACCGGTCGTGTCGACCGTGTCGAGGCGGACCGGCTCGAAGACCTCGGACTCGTCGTCGGCGACCCGGGTGAGCTCGCTCTCGACTGCGGTGGCGATGCGGTTCGCCGACGATGCCAGGGCGACCAGCGGCTGCGAGACCCGACGTCCGACGAGGACGGTGAGGGCCGCCACGAACAGCAGGATCAGCACGAGGCCGAGACCGATACCGGCCGCGGTCGCGGCTGCGTTCCGCCTCTGGTCGTTCGCGGCCGCGGTGATGTCCGCCACCAGCTTGGTCTCGAGGTACTGCGTCTGGCCGAGGAACGACTGGAACCGCGGGAAGTAGGTCCCGAGCGGCAGGCTCTGGACGGTGTTCAGGCTCACCTGGTTACCCAGGGAGGCCAGCTGCGGAGACGTTCGCGCGGCGTTCGCCTCCACGAGCAACTGGTACAGCGCGTCCTGGCTGGAGTTCGCGTACCGGAAGTACTGGAGGCCCAGTTCTTGCGAGATACCCAACCCGTTGACGTACTGGCTCAGCAGCGTGTCGTTGGGCGTGGCCAGGAGCAGGGTGAGCGTCGCGAGGTTCAGCGAGTTCGCTTCCCCCAGGTGCAGGGCGGCGTCCATGGCCAGGATCTGTCGGCCGATCGACGTCGTCGCGTCCGCGGTGCGGTGCAGCTGGAGGCCGTCGATCAAGCCGTTGATCAGGTCGGTCAGCTGCTCGGCGACGACGGTCTGCGGGAAGTTGCGCGCCAGCGACTCGGTCCGTAGGTCCTTCAGCTCGTCGAGCTTCTTCACTGCGGCTTTCAGCGTCGGCGGCGACTCCTCGTCGATCCGATCCTGAACCACCGCGAGCCGGTCGTCGACGATCGCTTCCTGCTGGAGCACCTCGGACCTGCTGGCGAACTCACCGGCGAGGAAGCCGATCGTCAGCAACCGCTCTGCCTGGAGTTCCCGGACGAGGGTCGCGACGTCACCGGCGATGCCGATGTCGCGGGAGATGTCGTTGGCCTTGTCCGCGGACGAGACTCGGCCGACGATGACCGACACCGCGAGCAGCGACACGGCCAGCAGCGGGATGATCGCCAGGAGGACCAGCTTTCCGCTGATCCGGAGCCTATCGAGGAACACCGACCCGCTCCCGCCTCGCGTCGCGTCCAGCGTCCCGGTACGGGTCGGCACCCATCGAGTGGCTGCCACCCGGCGGCTGCGAGCCGCCCGGGTAGCCCGAGTAGTCGAGGTTGCCGTGCTCGTACGCCGGGGGCGCCTCGACCGTCTCGGACCGCGAACGGCGAGCCGAGACGAGGAGGAAGAGGAGGCTCGCCACCGTGGCGAGTATCGCGATCGCCAGCAGCGCGATCGCCATGACGCGCCCGGTGTCCGCACTGCCTTTCCGGTCGTCGATCTGTGAGCTGAGCTCGTCGAGGAGCAGCGGGTCCAGCTCGACTGCGGCCTTCTGCGCGGCGGCCCGCTGCTTGGCCACGTCCGCGACCCGCGGGATCGTCGAGAGGCCGACCTCGCCCGGCGGGGCGAGCGCCTCGATACCCCGCTGGAACTCGTCCAGGCTCTGGAGCAGGGTGGTGCTGAACGTGCCGCTACCGGAGTTGTCCACCGCGGCGGCCATGTCCGACGCTACGTCCCCGCCGGCCTCGGAGGCGACCTGCCGACTCACCGCGAGCTCGGTGAAGGCGGCGCTGATCTGGGCTGCCTGCGAGTTGTAGGTCTCCTGCGGTGCGTTCCGGTCGGGCGGGGTCAGCGCGCTGGTGATGACCACCTGGTCCTGGTACCGGCCCGACCAGACGATCGCCGCAGGGATCTCTTCGAGCGCCGCGTCCTGCAGGTAGCTGATGACGCCGTCGCCGTCGTTCCGCAGACCGGAGGCCTGAGCCACCTGCTGGTAGAGCGCGAGGAGGAGGTCGGTGGCCTCGCCGAAGTTCTTGAACGCGCCGAGCCCTTCGCCGCCCTGCTCCGGCAGGGTCTCGATCCGCGCCCGGAGCCCCGACCAGCGGTTGGAGGTCCCGAAGTCCGAGCCGAACTTCTCGTCGACCGCGGCGACCGCATCGAGTGGCTCTTTGAAACTGTCCTTGGCGACCGGGTTGCCCTGTACCGCGGTCGACTGGGCGTCCACCAGGACCGGCAGCAGTTTGTTCAGGGCCGCGACGTACTCCACGCCGCCCTGTTCGCGTCCGTGCAGATCACTGTCGTCAGAGCGCGGTCCCCACACCAGCGCGAACATCGCTATTACGGCGATAACCGTAATGATCTGCAGCGCTAGGGGCGCAAACACCCGCAATGGGGCGGACCGTAACCGGGATCCGGACCCGGGAGAAGTCATCGCTCTTCCTTCACCAACATCGCCTGCATGTGGACCCTGCGACCAGTCTCGGCACCGGTCGCCTCCGCACGAGCCAGAAAACCAGCGCCATACGAAGCTAGTTCTTCGATAAACCCGATGGCAAGATGCACACCGTTAACCACAAGAATCACAGGGCGATCTGCACCGTCCGCAAATAAATGGTGGCGTGTTTTGGCGTGTTTGCCCGAATCTGGAGCGCCATAACTTACCAATAAGTAATGTCGATTAATGCGTTGGGTCGATGCTTCCGGAGCGTATTTCGGCCCTCACTCAACGCAACCAAGAACAGTGCGAACTGCGTACTTGTTGTTGAACACCCGGTAGAACTCTCGCCGCTGCGCACTTTCGGAAACAACTCCAGTGAGTTACCGGCGGCGAACATCGAGCCCGCCACCTGCCGAAATCTCGACTTAACCCAATAGCCATAGAGCGACGTACTCACGTCGAGCGCCATCCCGGTCGGGTTATATGCCAGCCGGGGCCACCGCGGCCGAGCAGACCCTACCGGAATGAGCAGCTGCACGTGCACGGACCCCCGGAACGCGCGTAAGACCGCCCGATATCGACACTCCATAAGAGACCTGCGCCGCGCCGCCGACACTCAACACCTCTGAGCTGTTTGCCCTATTTCGTCCATTCTGGTTGAGTTCGCAGGGCCCAACACGCGGGACTCATAGGGAGGTAGGGCATGCGAGACAGCAGCAAGCGCATCATGACGGCGATCGCCGGTGTGGCGCTGGCCGGCGGCGCGGTGCTGGCGTCCGCACCGGCGGCCAAGGCCGCCACTGTCGGCAGCACGGCGACGACGGTCAACGCGGGCGCTCCGGGCGCCGCCGTCACCAGCTGGGACGACGACCGGGGCCGAGACGGCCGCTGGGGCGAGCGCCGTCACTGGGGCAAGCGCCACCACTGGGGCAAGCGTCACCACTGGGGCAAGCGCCACCACTGGGGCAAGCGCCACCACTGGGGCAAGCGCCACTGGGAAGGACGTCACTGGGAAGGACGCCGCGGCCACCACCACTGGCGGACCCACGGACGCTTCCACAGCTACCACGAGGCGTGGAGCGTCGGTTCGCGTTACCGCGGCTCGCGGTGGTCGTCCTTCGACTGCGACCGCATCGGCGGAGCCTGGGTGCTGCGCGTCTACGGCTGACCGTTCCGGTCGAGCGTCGACATGGTCGGCGGGTGCCCTTTCCGGGGCGCCCGCCGATCGCTGTTACGCGCGGAGCGGTGCGCTCGCCGGCCGCGCGACGGACCGCGTACGCCGCGGCGCGGGCATCGTGCCGTCCTGCACCGCTTCGACGAGCAACGCGTGGTCTGCCTCGGTGCGGTCGGCGTAGCGCTGACCGAACTTCACCATCGAACGGTCGAAGCGGTCGCCCTGACCGATGTACCCGGCGATCGCCGCCGGGTCGCCGCTGCGGGCGTGTGCTCTGGCGAGCACCCGGCCGCAGAGCCGCGCGTAGGTCGCCAGTCCGGACGCGTTGAACGTGGACGTGTCGAACGATCCCTTGGCGTCCCACAGCTGCCGGACGTAGTAGTCGTGACCGGCGGCGGGATCGCGGAACCAGCCGAGCAGGACGTCCGGCGCGGCTTGAATCAGCCGCTGTCCCTCGACGACCCGCTGGCCGGCGTTCCGATAAGGACTCGGGGTCAGGTGCCATTCGAGCACCGACGGCCCGGCTTCCTTGATCTGCAGCAGCAGGGGGTCGTTCGGGGAGGCCGCGAGCAGCACCACCCAGCAGCGGCTTCCGACACTGCCGACACCCACCACCTTGCGTGCGAAGTCGACGAACGAGTACCGGTCGAGCAACACCCGGCGGTCGGCGGGCAACGTCTGCCGGTACTCACGGATGCACCGGCGTACGAGCTCCTCGTCCATGCCGCCGTCGGCGCTGTCCGAGACGTGGGTGAGCAACGGCGGGTCCTCGCGGAGGCGCCAGCCACCATCGACCCGTTCGGTCAGTTTGGCCGCGGCGCTCAGATGGTCCCGGCTGCGGGCCTTCTCCACCGCCTGGAGGGTCGGCACGCTGGCCCGACCCCGATTCAGCAGCGGCACCAGGTCGTCGACTTCGATCCGGTCGTACCAAACCTCCAGTGCCCGCTGGGTCGCGTACTCGCTCATCGCCTCCCGATAGCCGGCCGCCGCTCTGGAGGCGGCCGCCGCTGCCTCACCGTTCTTGAAGCGATTCGCCCTGGCGGCGAGGATCACACTGCTGACCAGCCGCTTCAGGTCCCATTCGAACGGTGCTTCGAGCGTCTCGTCGAAATCGTTCAGGTCGAAAACCAGGCGACGGTCGGGCGTTCCCAACATCCCGAAGTTCTGCAGGTGCGCATTTCCACCGGCCTGGACGAACAGGCCGCTATGGGGAAGCAGCGCTAAATCGTGCGCCATCACCGTGGCGGCGCCTCGGAAAAAGCTGAATGGCGACGCGATCATCCGCTCGTATCGCAGCGGCAACAGTTCCGCGAGACGGTGCTCGTCCGCGGCGGCGAGAAGCGTCAACGGATTGCGGCCGTCGTCGCCGAGCTCGGCCTGTGCGGACCGGGACACCCTGGTCCGCGCAGTGCGGCCGAGTTCGTAACCGACCGGAGACACGACGGTCAATCCGCCCATCGTGCTCCCCCTCCCAGAAACTCAAGTCCCGGACACCGGAGGTTCTGTCGGCAACACCCTGTCCGGGCTGCACCGCCCGCCGCTGCCTATGCCTGCAACGTTAACGGAGGTTGGCCCGCGGGGAAACGTGAGGCGCTCGTCACCTCGCCGCGATGGCGGGCGAATCCGGTAGGTATCGGATGAACTCCTCCGGCCCGAGAGCAGGTGCGAAGTACCAACCCTGGCCGGTGTCGCAGCCCAGCTCCCGCAGCCGGTCCCGCTGCTCGACGCTCTCGATGCCCTCGGCGACGACCTGCAACCCGAGCGCGTGCGAGAGCCCGACCAGCGATTCGATGATCTGGTCGTCGACCGCCGAACGATCGGTCCCCGCCAGCCGCTGCACCAGGCTGCCGGACAGTTTGAGCACGTCGACCGGCAGCTCGCGCAGCAGGCTGAGCTGCGACCATCCCGCGCTGACGTCGTCCACCGCCAGCCGGACTCCCAGGGCCGCGAGGCGCTCGAGTGGTGCGGTGTTCAGCGTCGTCACGGTGCCGGCCGCCAGCTCCAGTTGCAGCCGCCCCGCCGGGAGGCCGGTCTCCTCCAGCACCCGGACGACGTCGTCCACCAGGCCGGGGTCGCGGAACTGCCGCACGGCCAGGTTCACGCTGACGTACGGGCCCCAGCTCGCGGGCTGACGTCCGCTTCCCGGCCACCGCGCGGCCTGCCGGCACGCCAGCTGGAGCACCCGCCTGCCGATCGGCACGATCGCGCCGGTCTCCTCGGCGAGCCCGACGAACCGCTTCGGCGAGAGCAGCCCGAGCTCCCGGTGACGCCAGCGGACCAGTGCCTCCGCGCCCCGGACGGTGCCGTCGGTGAGCCCCACCAACGGCTGGAATTCGACGACGAACTCGTCCCGTTCCAGGGCGGCCGGCATCGCGGTGGAGAGCCAGTAGCGGGCGACCTGCTGCTCGTTGCGGTGCGGTTCGTAGACCGCCCAGCGTCCGGGCCCCTCGGTCTTCGCGCGGTACATCGTCAGCTCGGCCGCCCGGATCAGGTCGGCTGCGTCCGCGTCGGCCGTCGCGTGCTCGACCACCCCGATGCTCGCGGAGAGCGTGAGACTGCTGTCCGCCAGCGGGAACGGCACGGCGAACGAACGGACGACCTCGGCCGCGAGCCGCTCGACGTCGGCCACGCCCGCGGTGTCGGCCAGCAGGATGCCGTACTCGTCACTGCCCAAGCGGGCGACCAGCGCGTCCCCGGCGAGCGTGCGCAGCCGGTCCGCGACGGCCACCAGCAGCTCGTCGCCGACCGGGTGCCCGAGGCTGTCGTTGAAGACCTTGAAGCCGTCGAGGTCGAGGAAGCACAGCCCGACCCGCTGCACGGTGCCTCGCTCCCGCAGCATCCCGGTCAGCCGCTCGACGAACGCGACTCGGTTGGCCAGGCCGGTGAGCTGGTCGTGCGAAGCCTGGAACTCCCACGCCAGCCGCAGCGCGCGCTGCTCGGTGACGTCCTCCACCAGCGCGGTGTGCCAGCGCGGGATGCCCGCCTCGTCGGCGACCAGCGTCAGCCGGATCGACAACCAGGTCTCCGCGCCACCGGGCCGGGCCAGCCGACGTTCCACGTGGACGCGCGGCACCTCACCGGCGAGCAAGCGGATGTAGGCGTCCTCCAGACCGGCGCGGTGTTCCGGAACCAGGAACTCGCCGAGGTGCCGACCGGTCAGCGCGCTCACCGGAAGTCCGAGCAGGTTCGCCAGCACGTCGTTCGCCTCGGTGATGTGCCCGTCCGGCGTCCCCAGCGCGATGCCGACCGGAGGACCGCCGAACACGGCCCGGAACCGGGCTTCGCTCGCACGCAGCGCGCGGTGCGCGTCGGATTGGGTCGCCAGCGCGGTGCGGCGCAGTGCCTCGCGCTCCTCGGCGGCCCGGTCGCGTGTCCCGGTGGCGAAGCCGGTGGCGAACTCGGCTTGGATCGCGGCGAGCCGGGCACCGGCGTCGGCGGGCGCCTCCGCGCGCTGGGCCGGCGCATCCGCGGGCGCGGGCGGAGCTGCGCTCGCGGTCGATCCGGCGGGGCCCACCGGCTCCGCCGCCAGCACCGCGGGGAACTCGGTGGCGAGCAGCCGAAGGCTCTCCCCCAACACCCTCGGGTCGGTCAGTCCGAGGCTCACCAGCGCCGCGCCGACGTTCGCCGCCTGGCGCGCGTCGAACGGTTCGCTCCGCGCGGCGTCCACCAGCCGGTCGACGGCGCCGAGCAGCCGAAACTCCGTCTCGTCCGCGGCCAGCGAGGTAGCACCCGCGCGCCGCAGAGCCCCGGCCCAGGCCGCGGCGAACTGCCGTCGAGGGTCGCTCCCCGAACCCCGCCCCGGGTCCACGGTGACGTCGACGGCGGTCACGAGGGCGAAGACCCCGCCGCGTGCAAGGAACCCGCGGGCCCGGAACTCGAGTTACCAGGAAGGGCCACGGCGCTCAGCCGTAACTTCATGCCAGCGAGAGTAGCGAAGCGCCACCAGGCATACGCGCGGAGTCGCCACATCGACCCACGACTGTCACAGCCGCTTCACGATCGCTTCGCGGGCACGGCGCCGCCGGCACGACGTCGCCGGGCGGATCCCCTCAACCGGCGCTCGCCTCGGCCGATGAACACGGGGATCGACCTGGAGCTGCGCCCGATGAAGGACGGTCGGATGACGGTCAGCACGCTCGGTAACCGTGCCCAGATGCTGGAACCGTACGCGATCATCGGCGAGCCAGCCGAGCCCGACCTGGAGGCGATCGCGAGCATCGCCGCGCACATCTGCGGCGCACCCACCGCCGTCGTGAACCTGATAGACGAGACCCACCAGTACCAGGTCGCCGCGCACGGATTCGCTCGATCGGTCTGCGACCGGGACGACTCGATGTGCGCGGTCACGATCGCCTTGCCGGAGCCGGTGTACCTGTCCGATGCCCGGCTCGACCCCCGGTGGGCGGAGAACCCGTTCGTCACCGGCGTGATCGGCAACGTCCGGTTCTACTCGTCCACGCAGCTGGTGAACGCCGCCGGCGAGGTACTCGGCACGCTCTGCGTCTTCGACGAAGAGGTCCGGGAGATCACCGAGGACCAGCGAGCGCAGCTGGAGCTGCTCGCGCACCAGGTCGTGGACGTGCTGGAGCTGCGGCGGCAGAGCTTCGAGCTCAAGGCCGCGGTCGGACAGCTGGAGCGGGCCCGCGAGGAGCTGGTGCGATCGAACGAACACCTCGCCGCGTTCGCCGGCCAGGTGAGCCACGATCTGAAGAACCCGCTCGCCAGCGTCGTCGGCTACTTGCACAACCTCTCCGAAGTCGGTGCGGTGGTCGCCGAGCCGGAAGCGGCGTGGTGCACCCAGCGCGCGCTGGCGGCCAGCCAGCGGATGAGCGACATGATCGGGCACCTGCTGGACTACGCGAGTGTCGGCGGTTCGCTGACGTTCGAGCCGGTCGACCTGGCACGCCTGCTGGACGATCTGACCGACGACCTGAGCGATGCGCTCGCCTCGGTCGGAGGGTCGGTCACGGTGGCGGACACCCTGCCGACCGTCCCCGCCGACCGAGTTCAGCTGCGGGCGGTGCTGCAGAACCTGATCAGCAACGCGCTGAAGTTCCGCCGTCTCTCCCGCGCGCCGCGCGTCGAGGTCAGTGCGGCGTTCCGGGACCGCGCCTGGCTGATCCGCGTCGCCGACAACGGGATCGGCGTCCCCCACGACCGGCGCGAGCAGGCGTTCGCACTGCTCAGCCGAGTCCACGACCAGTCGGCACGGGAGATCGCCGGTAACGGCATCGGGCTGGCGACGTGCAAGCGGATCATCACCGCACACGGCGGGGAGATCGGGCTCGTCGACACCCCCGGCGGCGGGACGACGGTCTGGTTCACCCTGCCCGCCGCCGTACGAGCGCTGCCCTGAGCGAGGCCCGGCCTACCCGCTGACGATGTCCGGCTCCAGCGGAGTGAGCGCGTCCGCGATCTGCCCTATCGTCGCCTCGTCGACGCCTGCCTCCGCTAACGACGTCGCGAGATGCCCGACCACGGTGGCGAACGCCGCTGGGGTGATGCCCATCCCCGCGTGGGCGGCGCTCATCGTCCGGCCCGAGTACGGATAGGTCGCGCCGAGCGCGGCACCGACGAACAGCCGCTGGTGCTCCTTCAACCGCTCGAGGTCGACGCCCTCGAAGTACGGAGCGAGGGACGGGTCAGCGATCACCTTCGCGTAGAACAGATCGACCACGGCCGCGACGGCCGGCGCGCCGCCGATCCGCTCGTAGATGGTCTCGGGTGGGGCTGCCTCGGTGCTCATCTGCGTCCTCCTGACGAGATCTGCGTACTCGGGCACGAAGCTGTCGACGGTCCACCGATCGGACGACCATCCACCGGGTGGTGGAGTGCGCGTCCTCCACCACGGTCCCACCGCTCGGACCGCCTGCTGGTGGATGTCCGGAATCTTGTTCGGGCCGAACCTGGATGCATGGCGATCATCGAGGTGGAGAGCCTCCACAAGCGATACGGCGAGCGAGTCGCGGTCCAGGACCTCTCGTTCTCCGTCGAGCACGGCGAGATCTTCGGGGTGGTCGGGCCCAACGGGGCGGGCAAGACCACGACGGTCGAGTGCATCACCGGACTCCGCACCCCGGACGGCGGCTCGATCCGCGTCGTCGGGCGCGACCCACAGCGCGACGGCCAAGAGGTGCGGAAGCGGGTTGGCGTGCAGCTGCAGGAGTCGCAGTTGCCCGATCGGCTGAAGGTCTGGGAGGCACTGGACCTCTACGCCTCCTTCTACGACGAGCCAGCCGACTGGCGTGCGTCGCTGGACGACTGGGGCCTGAGCGACCTCCGGAACTCGCCGTACCGGACACTCTCCGGCGGGCAGAAGCAACGGTTGGCGATCGCACTGGCGCTCGTCGGTAACCCGCAGGTGGCGGTGCTGGACGAGCTGACGACCGGCCTCGACCCGCAAGCCCGCCGCGACACCTGGCGGCTCCTCGCCGCGATCCGGGACCGGGGCGTGACGATCCTGCTCGTCACGCACTTCATGGAGGAGGCCGAGGAGCTCTGCGACCGGATCGCGGTGATCAACGGCGGGCGGCTGGTCGCGCTGGACACGCCGGCCGGGCTGGTGTCGTCCGTACAGGCCGAGCAGCGCGTCCGATTCCGGCCGTCGGCCCCGCTCCCGGACCGATTGCTCACCGACCTGCCGGAGGTCACCTCGGTCACCACCGCGGGCAGCCAGACCGTCGTCACCGGCACCGGCAGCCTGCTGCAAGCAGTCACCGCCGTACTCGCCCGGCACCAGATCGTCGCCGCAGACCTCCGCGTCGAGCAGGCCAGCCTCGACGACGCCTACGTGGCCCTCACCGGCCGTACCGAGGAGAAGTGAGCCCGATGTCCGCGTTCGGAAAACTGCTGACCGTCGAGACCAAACTCTTCCTGCGAGAGCCCACCGGCCTGATCTTCACGCTCGCCGTGCCGGTCGTCGTTCTGGTGGCGCTCGGTTCGGTCCCGAGCTTCCGGGAGGACAACCCCGACCTCGGTGGGGCGAGCGTCATCGACCTCTACGTCCCGATCCTGATCGGGCTCTGCCTGGCCACCCAAGCAATGAACGCCCTGCCGGTGCTGGTGGCCACCGCCCGCGAGCAAGGGATACTTCGCCGCATGTCCGCCACCCCGGTGCCGCCGTCCCGGCTGCTCGCCGCGCAGACCCTCGTGCAGGTGGGCGTGTTCGTGCTGATGGCGCTGCTGCTCCTCGCGATCGGACGGCTGGCGTTCGGTGTCCCGCTGCCGGCGAACCCGGCCGCCTTCGTCGTCGCGTTCCTGCTCGCCGCCGGCGCGTCGTTCGCGGTCGGCATGCTGCTCTCCGCGGTCCTGCCGAACAACCGGGTGGCCACGCCGGTCACGATGCTCATCTACTTCCCGATGCTGTTCTTCGCCGGGCTGTGGCTGCCGCGCGAGATCATGCCTGACGTGATCAACCGGATCGGCGACTTCACGCCGCTCGGTGCCGGCGTGCAGGCGATCCGGGACGCGTCGGCCGGCGAGTGGCCGTCGCTGCTGCACGTGGCGGTGCTGCTGGTGATCACGGTCGCCGGTGCCACGGCTGCGTCCAAGCTGTTCCGCTGGGTGTGAGTCGATGAGCGCGGTGGCGACGCCTCCGGCCGATCGTCGGGTCGATCGATGGGAAGCGCGGGTCCAGGCCGGCAGCTTCTACGTCGCGCCGTACGTCGGCTTGGCCGTCGGCACCGTGCTCTTCCTGGCCGTCGGCTCCGGCGACGCGCGGTCCACGGTGATCACGCTCGGTCTGCTGCTGACGACCATCGCCTGGATCACCGGGCTGGCCACGCTCAACCCGCACGCCCGCGAGCCCGGCCCGCTGATGGCCGTGTACTTCGTCGGACTGCTCCTGCTGCTCGGGGTGCTGATCTGGCGCAGCCCATGGTTCGGGTTCGGGATGGTCGTCGGCTACGTGCACGGGCCGGAAATGCTGCCGACCCGCTGGATCCCCGTCGGCGTCGCCGCCACCGCGGCCCTGACCGCGACGTCGCAGGCGGGTGGGTTCGGGCCCGCGTTCGCCAACCCGATGCTCTACGCGATCGCGATCGTGTTCAACATCCTGATCGCCGGTGGGTTCACACTGCTCGGCTGGTTGACCTACCAGCAGGGGCTACGACGCGACCGGATGCTCGCCGACCTGTCCGAGGCCCACCGGCAGCTCGCCGAGACGATGGAGGAGAACGCCGGTCTGCACGCCCAGTTGCTCGTACAGGCCCGGGAGGCTGGCGTTCTGGACGAGCGGGAACGGATGGCCAGGGAAATCCACGACACGCTGGCCCAGGGCCTGACCGGGATCATCACGCAGCTGCAGGCCGCCGAGCAGTCGACCGACGCGGCCGCCCGCGAGCACCACGTCGCCACCGCGATCGAGCTGGCGCGGGAGAGCTTGTCCGAGGCTCGGCGGTCGGTGCGGGCGATGCGGCCGGAACCGCTGGAGGACGCCGGGCTCGTCGATGCGCTCGGCCACGCGGTGACCCGCTGGTCGGGTCTCAGCGGTGTCCCGGCGCAACTGGTCGTCACCGGTATCGCCGTCCCGCTGCCGCCGGACGTCGAAGTGGTGCTGCTCCGCACCGCACAGGAGGCGCTCGCCAACGCCGCCAAGCACGCGTCCGCGCACCGCGTCGGCCTCACGCTCTCGTACATGGACGACGAGGTGGCGCTCGACGTGCGCGACGACGGCGTCGGCTTCGACGTGGACGCACCGCTGCCGCCTCCGGACGGCCGCCGCGGTGGCTTCGGCTTGACCGCGATGCGGGAGCGGGTCGAAAGTCTCGCCGGCACGCTGGAGGTCGAGTCGACGCCCGGCGCGGGCACGGCCCTCTCCGCTCGCTTACCGCTGTCATCGGAGGAGCCGGATGACTGACCCGACCGTGCGGGTGCTGATCGTGGACGACCACCCGGTCGTCCGCGACGGGCTTCGCGGCATGCTCGCCGGCGCCGACGGGTTCGAGGTGGTCGGCGAGGCCGCGGACGGCGCCGAGGCGGTCGCGTTGGCCACCGCGCTGACGCCGGACGTCGTCCTGATGGACCTGCGGATGCCCGGGGTCGACGGGGTGACAGCGATCGGCCTGCTCACCGCGCAGGGCATCCCGTCCCGGGTGCTGGTGCTCACCACGTACGACACCGAGAGCGACGTCCTCCGCGCGATCGAGGCCGGCGCCACCGGTTACCTGCTGAAGGACGCTCACCGCGACGAGCTGTTCCGGGCAGTCCGGGCGGCGGCCCGCGGTGAGTCGGTGCTGGCGCCGTCCGCGGCCAGCCGGTTGATCGGACGGGTGCGTGCTCCTCGTCCGGCGCCGGAGCCGGGGACGCTGAGTGTGCGGGAGCTGGAGGTGCTCGGGCTGGTCGCCAGGGGCACGACCAATCGGGAGGCCGCCCGGCAGCTGTTCATCAGCGAAGCGACCGTCAAAACGCACCTGGTGCACATCTACGAGAAGCTGGGTGTGAAGGACCGGGCCGCGGCCGTCGCGACGGCGTTCGAGCGTGGCCTGCTCAGCCGCGGCAACTCGCCAGGTGAGCGTTGACCTTGCGGACCAGCGGAGCCAGCGACGGCACCTCGATCACGACGACGCCGGCCGCGCGGAGTCGTTCGGCACCGTCGCAGTCGACGAAGATCTCCGGCTCCCGCCAGGCGAACACCACCCGCCGCAGGCCCGAAGCGAGGATCAGCTCGGTGCAGGTGCGGGAGCGGGACGCCCGGGCCGAGCACGGCTCCAACGAGCTGTAGATCGTCGCGGTCGTCAGCCGCGTCTCGCTGCCCGCGCGGGCCAGAGCCGACTCCTCGGCGTGCTCGTGCGGGTCGTCCCGGCGCGACCAGCCGTCCGCGACGACCGTGTTTCCAGCGCTACCCCCGTCGACGATCAGGGCCCCGACCGAGAACGCGGTCGTCGAGGGCGGGCAGCGGCGGGACAGCTCGATCGCCTGTCGCAGCCAGTGCAGGTCCGCCTCGGTGACCTCGCCGGGGTCGACGTCCATCAGGTGTGCCCCAGGAGGTAGCGGAGCAGCACGACGTCACCGATCGGACGTGTCTCGGCAAGCTGCATCCGCCGGCCGGGTCCGTGCGGGTACGTCCCGGGGCCGGCGAATCGGGGCGCGGCGGGGTCGCCGACGAAGAACGGCGCGACGACGAGGTGTAGCTCGTCCACGAGCCCGGCGGTGAGGAACTGGGCCTGGACGCTGCCACCGCCCTCGACCAGGAGCCGCCGCACACCCCGTCCGGCCAGGCTCGTCAGCACCTCCAGCGGCTCACCCCGCTGGACGACGGTCTCGGCGCCCGGCCCGAACACCGCGGATGCCGGGTCCAGACGCCCGCTGCGGCTGAGCACGACCCGGAGCGGAGACGCGGTCTCGCCCCGCGCCTCCCGGGCCGCCCGGCGGAGCTCGGAGCGCACCAGCAGCCGCGGATTGTCCCGCCGGACCGTCTCGGCGCCGACCAGGATCGCGTCGCAGCCCGCCCGGACCTCGTCGACACGGTCGAAGTCGTCGTCGTTGGAGAGCAGGAGCCGGTTCGGGGTCGCGTCGTCGAGGTAACCGTCGACCGAGACCGCCGCCGAGACGACGACGTGAGGCCGGGCGCCGTCGGTCACGGGAGCATCGGGTCGGCGGTGGGTTTCCAGGGGAAGTTCGGTGCCCGGCGCTCGGTGAACGCGGCCACGCCCTCGGCCAGCTCGTCGCGACCGGCCTCCTCCCACCGCCGCTGGCGCTCGGCCGTCGGTTCACCGGCGAGCGCGGCGCCGATCAGCTCCTTCGCCGCGTGCTGGGTGAGCTGCGACCGGCTGACCAGGGTCCGCGCCAGCTCGGCGACGCGGGCGTCCAGTTCGCCGGCCGGCACCAGCTCGTCGATCAGACCGACCCGCAGCGCCCGCTCGGCGTCGATGAAGTCGCCGGTGTAGAGCAGGAACTTCGCCGTCGCCGGGCCGACCAGGTCGACCAGGCGGGCGGTGGTCGCAGCCGGATAGACCACGCCGATCTTCGAGGGCGTAATGCCGAACCGGGCACCTTCCTCGGCGATGCGCAGGTCACAGGCGACCGAGAGCTGGCAGCCGCCACCGACGCACCAGCCCCGGATCGCCGCGACGACCGGCTTCGGGAACGCCACGAGCGCGTCCTCGGCGAGCACCGCCGGCGCCCGTACCCCGGGCACCATCCCGGTGAGCGTCGAGATGTCCGCACCGGCGGAGAACGCGTCACCGGCGCCGGTGAAGACCACCACCCGGACGTCCGGGTCCGCAGCGAGACGCTCCAGCAACGGCGGGAGCGCGTCCCACATGTCGGTGGTCATCGCGTTCCGTTTGGCCGGATTGTCAAGTACGACGGTGGCCACGCCGTCGTCGATCGCACAGGTCACGCGCCCCGTCACCACATACCTCCCGAAAAGCTGGGCCGAGTCCACGGATAGCCGGGCCCAACTGATCAGCAGACGATAGTGCCGGTACCCCCGAGAACTCTGTGAGCCAGCTCGCGGAGCTGCGCGCGCTCCGCGTCGTCGAGCGCGGCGAGCAGTTCGTCCTCGGCCCTGGCGATCGCGTCCCGGCCGGCGTCGAGAGCCTGCCGACCGGCGTCGGTCAGCGCGACGACGTACCGGCGGCGGTCGGCCGGGTCGCGCCGACGCTCGGCCAGCCCCAGCCGTTCGAAGTCGTCGACGAGCGCGACCATCGTCGTTCGGTCGACGCCGCAGCGGAGCGAGAGCTGCTGCTGGGAGAGCGGTTCGGCGGCGGCCAGCTCGAGTACGCGCAGGTGTTTGGCGGTGAGGCCCAGAGGGGCGAGCACTTGGTCCCCGCGTGCCAACGCGACCTTGCCGAGCTCGGCGAGCACGAACCCGACCCCGTCTCCGAGGGCGCGGGGAGGGTCGGCGGGCGGAACGGTGTCCGACGGGGCGTGCATCCCCTCACTCTACGGGCGCACCCCTTGCGCCTCTCCGCTACGCTGATCATCAGTCAAACTGACGATCAGGAGAAGCGATGGACTGCCGAGGCTCGACTGCACTGATCACCGGCGCCTCCAGCGGACTGGGCGCGGCGTTCGCCGAGGCACTCGCCGCCCGCGGAGCCGGCGTCGTCCTGGTGGCTCGCTCCACCGGGGCGCTGGAGGCCCTCGCCGAGCGGCTACGCGCGGCCCACGGCGTCCGCACCGACGTCGTCACCCAGGACCTGACCACCCCGGACGCGGCCGAAGCCGTCCGAGCCGAGACCGACCGTCGCGGCCTGACGATCGACGTACTGGTCAACAACGCGGGATTCGGTAGCGCCGGCCGGTTCGACCGGATGGATCCCGAGCGCGCGCAGCGGGAGATCCTGCTGGACGTCAACGCGGTGGTCGGCCTCACCCACGCCTACCTGCCCGGAATGGTGGAGCGGCGGAACGGCGCGGTCCTGAACGTCGCGTCGATCGCGGCCTTCCAGCCGACGCCGTACATGTCGATCTACGGAGCCGCCAAGGCATTCGTGCTGTCGTTCGGCAACGCACTGTGGCAGGAGTACCGGAGCCTCGGGGTGCGGGTGACCACGCTCGCGCCCGGGCCGGTCGCGACGAACTTCTTCGAGGTGGTGGGGACGGAGGCGGTGATGGTCGGCTCCCCGCTACCGGCAGAGGTGGTCGTCGACGCGGCGCTGCGTGGGCTCGACCACAACCGGCCCGTCGTGGTGCCCCCGGTCGGCGGAACGCATCTCTGCAGCTCGTCAACCGGCTGACTCCGCTTCGGCTGGTGCTCGCGATCGGGGCGCGCATGCTGCGGGCGGTGGACTCCGCGGGAGCGGCAGACACGGTGCCGAGCGTCGCAAAAACGGCGTAACCGCTCAAGGCGGGTGGGTTGCCGCCGACGTGCATGCTGTGCTGGTGGAATCGCCGAACCGCCGGACGGATGAGTCCGTGTCACCTGTTGGGTGCCGAACAGGTGCCGATGCGGAGCAGTTGCCGCTGAGGCTCGGCGAAGCAACCAGGTGCGCGGTAGCCTCGTGAACAGCGCGTGACCCACCAGGGAACGCGCGGCGGAGCGGCCGCGTTGTAGCAAGCAGATGTTGTTCGACCGGGCGATTCGTCATCGCCTGCCCCGTCCCGACTCGCCCGAGGATCATCGATGGACCCAGTGACACCCTTCGCGATCGCTGTGATGACTCTTGCTGGCGGCGCCTTCGTACTCACGTGGGCAACGGAGAAGACGCGGCGGGCGACTCGTCCGGTTCGCGTCCGGGCCCAGCGTCGCCGCCCAACCGACCGCTGACAGCGACACACCGACTACCCCCGAACGGCGGGCGACCTCCAACGGTCGCCCGCCGTTCGCGTGCTGCGAACGGCCGCGAGGGGGACACCCCGTGACGGGGGCCCGGTTTTCGGGAAACCGCCCCTGAGGCGGGCCCGGATTCCTCCGGTGGTGGCAGCGCCTCGGGAGCGGGGTGCCTGTCGGGTGGCAGGGGCGAGGCCGCTGGGTGGGTTTCGTCGGTACGACACCGGTGTGGGGTTAGGCCCGGGATCGCATGCTGGGGGCCGGGGGGTGGTTGTCGCCGTTTCCGGGTGCTGCGGAGATGGTGGTCGCGCTTCCCGTGCCATGGTGCGGAAGACCCGACAACCACTGTGTGCGCTACCCGGAATGCGCGACAACCACCCCGCATTTCGCCGGAATTCGCGACAACCACCCCGCGCGCCGCCCGGAAAGCGCGACAACCATCTGCGGGGCCACCCGGCGACCAACTCAACCGAGCAGCCGGTCACTCCCGTTGCCACGGCCGTTTGACGATGGGGCGGCCCGGGAGGGCGGCTTCGAGAAAACGGGCCGCGCGGCGCGGGAGGTTCAGAGCGACTGGTAGGTGAAAACGACTAGTTGCGCTCGGTCGCGGGCGTTGAGCTTCACCATGGCCCGTCCGACGTGGGTCCGGACCGTCGCCGGGCTGATCACCAGCCGATCGGCGATCTCGTCGTTCGACAGGCCGTCCGCCACCAGCGCGGCAATTTCCTGCTCCCGATCGGTCAGGCTCGTCCACTGCGGGTGCGGCCGGGACGTCCGGGTGGGCCGATCCACGAACGTCTTGACCACCCGGCGGGTCACCGACGGCGAGAGCAGCGCCCCACCAGTGAGGACCTGCCGAATCGCGTCCAGCAGCTCGGCCGGGCGGGTGTCCTTGAGCAGAAAACCGGACGCACCGACGCGTAAAGCGTCGAAGATGTACTCGTCGATCTCGAACGTCGTCAACACCACGATCCGGGTGTCGGCGGTCTCCGGCGCGGCGACGATCCGCCGGGTGGCCTCGATCCCGTCGATACCCGGCATCCGGACGTCCATCAGGATCACGTCCGGACGGGTTCGGGTGGCCGCCGCGACCGCGGCGAGCCCGTCGGCGACGTCGTCGACGACCTCCATGTCGGGCTCGTTCTCCAGCAGCGCGCGCAGCCCCAGGCGCACCAGCGCTTGGTCGTCGGCGATCAGGACCCGGATCACCGTGCTGACCGGGTCTCGGGCGCCGGGATGTCGGCCGCGACCCGGAACCCGTGGGCGGCCGGTGCGGCCTCGAACGATCCGCCCAGCGCCGTCACCCGCTCCCGCATCCCGGCGATCCCGTGCCCCTCGGCGCCGTGCCGGCGGGCGAGTTCGGTGCCGCCGGCGCCGGTGTCCGTCACCTCGACCCGCACCGCTTCCGCACCGTAGTCGACCCGGACCGTCGCGGTGGCCGGACCGGCGTGCCGCAGGACGTTCGTCAGTGCCTCCTGCACCACGCGGTAGGCGGCCAGATCCGCACCCGGGGGCAGCGGACGGACGGCGCCGGTCACCACGGTGTGCACGGGCGTGCCGCTGGCGGTGATCCGCTCGGCGAGGGCGCCCAGCCGGGCCAGCCCGGCGGTGGGTACCCGCTCGGTGTTGTCCCGCAGGACCGCCAGCGTCGCCCGCAACTCGTCCAGCGCCTCCCGGCTGGTCTCGCTGATCGCGGTGAGCGCGGTCTCTGCCTGCTCCGGCTTGGTCGGTAGCAGGTGCAGTGCGATGTCGGCTTGCATCGTGATCGCCGCGAGGCCGTGCCCGACGACGTCGTGCACCTCCTGGGCGACCCGGAGCCGCTCGTCGTCGGCCGCGCGCCGGGCCTCGGCCGCCCGTTCCCGCACCGCCGCCCGGCGGTTGAGCCGCACCACGGTCCCGATCGCGAACGGCACGACGATCCACGCCGAGCCGGGCACCAGCCCGACCAGTGCCGGCAGCGTGCCGAGCGAGAACACCAGGTGGGCGAGCAGTACGACGAGGGCGGCACCGGCGGCCAGCACCGCACGCCGGACCGGCCAGACCAGCACCAGGCTGTACACCGCGACCGCCACCGCCCCCAGCACCGGCCCGTACGGGTAACCCACGATCAGGTACGCGGAGACCGCGGTGGTGGCGACCGCGAGCGTCAGCAGCGGGTAGCGACGCCGCACGACCAGCGCCGAGCAGGCCACCACGATCAGGACGTAAGCCAGGGCGTCGACCCGGGTCGAGTCGGGTTGGACGAGGACGATCGGGTCGACCGTCACCGCGCTGAGGGCCGCGAGGACGGCCGCGAGCGCGGCGTCGGCCAGGATCGTGCGCCACCTCATCGCCGGGCTCACCGTCCGGCCCCGCTCGCTCCCATGCCGGGCTCAGCTCCCCACCGGGCGAGGTTCGGTCCGCGGCGCGCTGCGACGGCCGGTGGCCACCGCACGGCGGCCGCGGGCAGTGCGGTCCCAGGGCTTCGCGACGCTCAGCACGGTCGTGAGCAGCAGCAGCGAACAGGCCACCGAGGGCGCGACGACCATGTTGATCTGCTCGTCCCGAGGCAGCTCGGCACCGAGCTCGGCCGCGGTCCGCAACCCGGGTGCCAGCAGGAACAGCACCAGGACGGTCATGCCTGCGGTCACCACGAGTTTCACCGTCACCCACCAGTACCGGATCAGCCCCCACTTCGTGCCGAGACCGCACAGGATGCCGGTGACCAGCGCCGCGACCGCCAACGGGGTGATCAGCACGGTACCGATCAGCCCGGCGACCGGGTAGACGACGTCCGGGCCGCCGGCGGCCCCGGTGAGCCCGGCGACGCCGAGGACGACGAGGACCGCGTCCGCGCCCAGCCAGCCGACCGAGCTCGCGACGTGGGTGATCAGCGCGATCTTTCGCCAGCGTGGTGTGAGTTTCATGGCTCGATCGTCGGCTGCGGTGCGCCGGAAAGCGTCCGCCGACGAACCGGTCCTCAGCTGCCCTCCCTGACGTAGGCACCGGCCCCGCGTACGTCAGCTGACGTAGGCCGAGTCCCGCAGCAGCGCGGACGACCGCACCCCTCTCCCCCGGCCAGCCTGAGGCGACACCGATACGAGAGGCAACCACCATGACGACCGATGCGGCGGCTCGCGCAGTAGCGGCCCGCAAGATCTACGGCCGCGGTGAGACCGCCGTGACCGCTTTGGACGACGTGACGATCGGATTCCCCCGCGGCCGCTTCACGGCGATCATGGGCCCGTCCGGGTCCGGCAAGTCGACGCTGATGCACTGCGCGGCCGGCCTCGACCCGCTGACCTCCGGTCAGGTCTACCTCGGGGACACCGAGCTCTCCACGCTCTCGGACACCGCGCTGACGAAGCTCCGGCGGGAGCGGGTGGGCTTCGTCTTCCAATCGTTCAACCTGCTGCCGACGCTGACCGCGGCGGAGAACATCACGCTGCCGCTGGCGCTCGCCGGCGTGGAGCCAGACCGCGACTGGATCGAGCTGGTCACCGCCACGGTGGGCCTCGACGATCGGCTCGGGCACCGCCCGGCCGAGCTCTCCGGCGGGCAGCAGCAGCGAGTCGCGGTGGCGCGGGCGCTGGCCACCCGGCCGGACGTCGTCTTCGCGGACGAACCGACCGGCAACCTCGACTCGGCCGCCAGCGCCGAACTGCTCGGCTTCCTGCGCCACGCGGTCGACGCGTTCGGCCAGACCGTGGTGATGGTGACGCACGACCCGGCCGCGGCCGAGTATGCGGACGCCGTGGTGCGGCTCGCCGACGGCCGGGTGGCCGAGCAGCGCGAAACGTCAGGTGCGCGGCGATGAGGCGCCTGCTGCTCGCAGGGCTGCGGGCGCGGCGTCGGCGGCTCGCCGGGACGTTCCTCGCGGTGCTGCTCGGAGTGGCGTTCCTGGCCGCGACGCTGACCATGACTGCGACGATGACCAGCGCGATCGACGGCTTCTTCACCCGGGCGAACGCGGGGATCGACGTCGTCGTCCGGAGCGGGACCGCACTGGCGGACACCCCGAACGCGTCCCGCACGCCGATCGACGCATCGCTGCTGGACACCGTGCGCGAGGTGCCGGGTGTCGCGGTAGCGGCGCCGGTCGTCGAGGGGTTCGGGCAGCTGCTCGGCCGGGACGGCACCGCGATCGCGGTGAACGGTCCCCGGCTGGCCGGTAGCTGGGTGGCCGACCCGGAGCTCAACCCGTACCGGGTGGTGGAGGGCCGGGCGCCGACGGTCACCGGGGACGTGGTTGTCAACCGGGCCGCCGCAGAGGACGGAGGGCTGCGGGTCGGCGACCGGACGACGCTGCTGACCCCGGCGCCGGAACCGGTGCGGGTCGTCGGCATCGTCACGTTCGGCGACGCGGACGCGTTCGGAGGTACGTCGTACGTCGGGCTCACCGCCGCCGACGCGAAGACCTTCCTGGCGGGCGGACGCGACCGGCTGACCAGCATCCAGGTCAAGGCCGCCGACGGGGTGGCCCGGGACGCGCTGGTCGAGCGGATCGCCGCCACGCTCCCGCCGGGCGTCCAGGCGATCAGCGGCCAGGCGGCCACCGACGAGACGACCGACGCGATCAACGACGGATTCCTCATCGTGCTGCGGGCGCTGCTCGGCGCGTTCGCGGGGGTGGCGTTGCTGGTCGCGGTGCTGAGCATCCACAACACGTTCGCGATCCTGGTGGCCCAGCGGACCCGGGAGACCGCGCTGCTGCGGGCGGTCGGCGCCGTCCGGGGGCAGGTGCTCGCGGCGGTGCTCGTCGAGGCGCTGGTGCTCGGGGCGGTGGCTTCCGGCGCTGGTGTTGCGGCTGGGTACGGCTTGGCCGGGCTGCTGAAGCAGGTGTTCGGTGCGCTCGGGTTCGACGCACCGGTCGAAGGTCTGGTGTTCCCGCTCTCCACGATCGCCATCTGCGTGCCGATCGGGGTGCTGGCCACGGTCGTCGCCGCGCTGGCACCGGCCGTCCGGGCGTCCCGGGTGGCACCGGTGGAGGCGCTGCGCGAGGCGGCCGCGGAACGGCCCGGAACTTCTCGGGTGCGGACAGCCATCGGTGCGGTGCTGGCACTCGCCGGAGTAGTGGCCGTCGGCGCCGGTACCGCGGTCGCGGTCGTCGGCATCGGCGCGGTACTGGTCGTCGCGGGGGTGCTCGCGCTGGCGCCACTGCTGGTCGGCCCACTCTCCGGATTGCCGCTGCGCGGGGTCACCGCGCGGCTGGCCCGCCGGAACGCCCGTCGCAATCCGCGTCGTACCGCGGGAGCCGCCGCCGCACTCCTGATCGGCGTCGGGGTGGTCACGCTGTTCACGGTGGCGGCCGGCTCGCTGGGAGCGGCGTCCCGCTCGGACGTGGAGAAGGCGTTCACTGGGGACTTCGCGGTGGACAGCGGAGCACGCTTCGGCATGGGCTCGCTCTCGCCCGCGATCGCGCCGACGCTCGCCCGGCTACCCGAGGTGTCCGGTGTGGCCGCGGTCGGCGGCGGGCAGGCGCTGGTGGGAGGCGAGGGGACGACCGTCAGCGTCGCCGACCCGCCGTCGCTGGCGCGCCTGGTGTCCTTCGGGGACGTGGAGGGCGCGCCGATCTCGTCGCTGCGCCCGGGTCAGGTGGCCGTCGCCGAGGGCTCCGGCCATTCGCGCGGGGAGCGGCTGTCGGTGCGGTACCCGGACGGCACGACCGCGACCGTCGTGGTCACCACCGTGTACGAGGAGAATCCGCTGGTGGGGCCGGTGCTGATAAGTGCGGCCGAGTGGACGCCGCACGCGTCGCAGCCACTGGCCGCCGCGGTGTACGTGGGGCTTTCGGACGGGGTCAGCGCCTCCGAGGGCCGAAGCGCGATCGAGGCCGCGGTCCGCCCGTTCGGCAACCCGACCGTGTCGGACGCCGACGAGTTGGCCGGCGCCGGTGCCGCCGCGATCGACCAGTTGCTCAACCTCGTCTACGTGCTGCTCGCGATCGCGGTGATCACCGCACTCCTGGGCATCGCGAACACGCTCTCGCTCGGGGTGCACGAGCGGACCCGCGAGTTGGGGCTGCTCCGCGCGGTCGGCGCGACCCGGCGTCAGGTGCGGTCGCTGGTGCGCTGGGAGTCGGTGCTGATCGCGCTGTTCGGCACCGTGCTCGGGGCGACGCTCGGCACCGCGCTGGGGTGGGCCCTGATGCGGGCGGCCGGATCGGGGTTCTCGGTGCCGGTGCTGCCGCTGACGGTGATCGTGGTCGGTGGAGCACTCGCCGGCCTGCTCGCCGGCGCCCGCCCCACCCGCACCGCCGCCCGCCTCGACGTCCTGCGTGCGATCGCCACCGAGTGACCGCTCGGCTGAGCGCTGTGCGTTCCGGCCGCGGATGGGTCGCGAATCGCACAGCGCTCGTCAACGCAGGAGCCAGCCGTGGGACTCCGCCAAGCGGACCGCCTCGGCGCGGGTACGTGCGCCGGTCTTGCCGATCGCGGCGGACAGGTGGTTGCGGACCGTTCCCTCGGAGAGGCGGAGTTCCTTCGCCAGGTCGGCGACCGTGCCACCGGCGCGGGCCGCGCGCAGCACGTCGGTCTCCCGATCGGTGAGCGGGCTCGCGCCGGTGGCGAGCGACTCGGCGGCGAGCGTCGGGTCGACGACCCGGAGGCCGGCGTGCACTCGGCGAACCGCGTCGGCCAGCTGCCTGGCGGGGGTGTCCTTGACGACGAAGCCGTTGGCACCGGCCTCCATCGCCCGGCGGAGATACCCGGGTCGGCCCAAGGTCGTGACGATCAGGATCCGGCAGGGGCGGCCGGGGAACATCGCCGTAGCGCCGGCCAGCGCGGTCTCCGAATCGAACCGCCGCTCGGGGGTAGCGGCACTGGTCACGGGTGCCACGGTAGCGCCGAGCCGGGCCAGCGCCCCATGACATCCGGCAGGGGTCCACCTTGCCACTAGACACCGGCACGGCGGGCCCTCAAGATACATACCGTCAAGACTGCATCTTTTTTCGACCGCAACTTCCAGTGCCGGAGGTGAGAGCGTGTCCGAGGATCTCCCCGCCGAGGTACGAGTCCTGGTGGTCGGCGCCGGGTTCGGTGGCCTGGCCGCCGCCGCGCACCTCCGAGCCGCCGGTTACCGGTCCGCGGACGACGTCCTGCTCATCGAGCAGGCGGACGAGGTGGGCGGCACCTGGCGCGACAACACCTACCCGGAGTGCGCCTGCGACGTCCCGTCGGTGCTGTACTCGTTCTCGTTCGCGCCGAACCCCGGATGGACGCGGTCGTACGGGCGTCAGCCGGAGATCCAGGAGTACCTGGTGCGGACCGCCCGGCAGACCGGGCTGATCGAGCAGATCCGCTTCGGTTGCGCCTTGATCGGAGCGTCCTGGGACGCCGCGACCTCGCAGTGGGTGGCCGAGACGTCGAGAGGCGTCATCCGGGCCCAGGTGCTGGTCACCGCGACCGGCGCGCTGTCCGCTCCGCGCCTGCCCGACCTTCCCGGCCTGGAGTCGTTCACCGGCGACGCGTTCCACTCCGCCCGCTGGGACCACGGGGTCTCGCTGGCCGGCAAGCGGGTCGGGGTGGTCGGCACCGGGGCGTCCGCGGTGCAGTTCGTCCCGGCGATCGCACCGTCGGTGGGGCACCTGACCGTGTTCCAGCGGACGCCGGGCTGGGTCATCCCGCGCGGCGACCGGGCCTACGTGGCAGGCGAAAAAGCGCTGTTCCGACGGTGGCCGGTCACCCAGAAGATCTCCCGCGGTGCGTGCTACACGTACCGCGAGGGATACGTGATCGGCATGGCCCACGCGCCCTCGCTGTTACCGGCGATCCAACTGGTCGCGGAGGCGCACCTGCGGCGGCAGGTGCCCGACCCCGAGCTGCGGGCCAAGTTGCGGCCGCCGTTCCAACTCGGCTGCAAGCGCGCGCTGCTTTCCAACGACTGGTTCCCGGCGCTCCAGCGACCGAACGTCGAGCTGGTGACGTCGGCGGCAGCGGAGGTCACCCCGCACGGCGTGGTGGATGCCACCGGCCGCAAGCACGAGCTGGACGTGTTGATCTTCGGCACCGGATTCACACCCACCGAGCCGCCGGTCGCTCGATTACTCACCGGGCGGGACGGCCGGACGCTGGCCGAGACCTGGGACGGCAGCCCGCGGGCGCACCACGGACTGACCGTGCACGGCTTCCCGAACCTCTTCCTGATGTACGGCCCGAACACCAACCTCGGGCACAGCTCGATCGTCTACATGCTCGAGTCGCAAGCCCGCTACGTCGTCGACGCGGTGCGGACGCTCGACCGGGCGAACCTCGCATCGCTGGAGGTCCGGGCAGACGTCGAACACGCCTCCGTCGCCGACGTCCAGCGGCGGCTCGAACACTCGGTCTGGAACAAGGGCGGCTGCGCGAGCTGGTACCTCGACCGGAACGGCCGCAACAGCGTGATGTGGCCGACGTTCACCTGGCGGTACCGGCAGGCCACCCGCCGCCTCGACGTGGACAGCTACCACTTGAAGGCGGTGCCGGTTCATGCACTATGACGTCCTGGTGGTGGGCAGCGGCTTCGGCGGCAGCGTCACCGCACTGCGCCTGGTCGAGAAGGGCTACCGGGTCGGCGTCCTGGAGGCCGGTCGCCGGTTCGACGAGTCGTCGTACCCGAAAACGTCCTGGGACTTGCGCCGGTATCTGTGGGCACCGCAGATCGGCTGTTACGGGATGCAGCGGATGCATTTGCTGCCGGACGTCCTGGTGATGGCGGGCGCGGGTGTCGGTGGCGGCTCGCTGAACTACGCGAACACGCTCTACCAGCCCGGGGAAGCGTTCTTCAACGATCCGCAGTGGGCGCACATCACCGACTGGGCCGACGAGCTGGCACCGCACTACGAGCAGGCGCGCCGCATGCTCGGCGTCACCACCAACCCGTCGGTGACGCCGGCGGACGAGGTGATGCGCCGGGTCGCCGACGAGATCGGCGCCGGCGACACCTGGCGATCGACCCCGGTCGGCGTGTTCTTCGGTCCATCAGAGGCCGGAGACCCGTTCTTCGGCGGAGCAGGCCCGGAGCGCGTCGCGTGCACCGAGTGCGGCTCGTGCATGACCGGGTGCCGGGTCGGGGCGAAGAACACGCTGACGAAGAACTACCTGTACCTGGCGGAGAAGGCCGGGGCGGCGGTGCACCCGCTGACGACCGTGCGAACGCTGCGCCCCGGGCCTTCGGGCTGGGTGGTCGAGACGGTCCGGAGTGGACGCCGTACCGGGAAGCGGACGTTCACCGCCGACCAGGTCGTGCTCTCGGCGGGCACGTACGGCACTCAGCGCCTGCTGCACGCGATGCGCGACCGGGGCGTACTGCCCGCGCTCTCGCCACGGCTGGGCGAGCAGACCCGGACGAACTCCGAGGCGGTGCTCGCCGCGACGTCCCGGCACCGGCGGACCGACTACTCGCGCGGAGTGGCGATCACCGCCTCGTTCAACGCGGACCCGGCCACCCACATCGAGCCGGTGCGCTACGGCCCGGGTAGCAACCTGATCGGGCTGCTGCAGACGCTGCTCGTCGACGGAGGTGGGCGCTTCCCCCGCTGGGTGTCCGCGCTGGGTGTGGCGGCGCGCAACCCCGGTGCGCTGCTGCGCAGCCTGTCGGTGCGGCACTGGTCCGAGCGGACCGTGATCGCACTGGTGATGCAGGAGCACGACGATTCGCTGGTGGTTTCCGGAAAACGCGGGCTCCTCGGTGGCCAGCGGCTCCGCACCCGCCCGGGTCCGGGTGAGCCGCCGCCGCGCTGGATCCCGGTGGGCCACGACGTGGTGCGGCGGCTCGCGCGTCTCGTCGACGGTGATCCTGGCGGGTCGTTCGCCGACATCGCGAACATCCCGATGACCGCCCACTTCATCGGGGGCTGCGCCGTCGGATCGTCCGCCTCCGAGGGCGTCATCGACCCGTATCACCGGGTGCACGGCTACCCCGGGCTGTCGGTGGTGGACGGCTCCACCGTCTCGGCGAACCTCGGGGTGAACCCAGCGCTGACGATCACCGCGCTGGCCGAGCGGGCGGCGTCGTACTGGCCGAACAAGGGGGACGCCGACCCGCGACCCGCCCCGGGGGACACTTATCGACGGATAACCCCGGTGGCACCGCAGTCGCCGGTGGTGCCCGCCGCGGCACCGGCCGCCCTACTGTTTCCGACGATCCGCGTCCGGGAGTCTTGATGACACGTGCAGGGCTGGAGAACCTGACCGCGATTCCGAGCGTGCGGGAGTCCGTGCTCGCCTCCGACGTCGAGCTGCCCACCTCGTCGGCACCGGCGCCGTGGCGGACGAAGATCGACGCCGCGTTCTGGTGGCACCGCGCCTCCGCGGACGCCGCCTCGATGCTGCCGCCCGCGCTGCGTTCGCTCGGCGTCATCCCGGTGACGCTCGTCGCGTTCGTCCGGTACCGGGAGACTCCGGTGGGGGCGTACTCGGAGGTCTTCGCGAGCCCGGTGCTGCTGCGGAAGTGGCCGGTGCCGCCGATCCACATCCCGTTCATGGCGGTGGACTCGCTGACGTCGGTGCACGGCGGACGGTCGAACTGGGCGCTGCCGAAGACGCTGGCGTCGTTCGAATGGGGCGGTGCTGCGGTGACGGCTACCGGCGACGGATGGAAGATGTCGGCGGAGGCACGCGCCAGTACGCCGAAGTTCCCGATGGCGGGGGGACTGAAGACGCTCCAACTGTTCGACGGAGAACCTCGAGCCGCCTGGGTAGGAATGCACGGGCGCGCTCGCCTGGGACGGGTCACGGCGTCCGCGGAGGGACCCACGTTGTCCCGGTGGCTGACCCCGGGCCGCCACCCCGCGCTGCTGATCAGCGACGCCACGATGTCGGTCGGCGCCCCCAGGTAGGCGGCGCGCAGCATATGGACGCTGCGAGCACGCGCGTAGCGTCCATATGCCGTTGACGCACACGAACGGAGGGCCGGGAGCGTCATCGCGTCCCGGCCCTCCGTGTCTGTGCGGCGGGGCGCCCGAGGCGCCCCGCCCGATCCCTACGCGACAGCCTCGCGGAGGGAGCCCGCCTCGACGGCCTTCTCTCGGAGCAGTGCCGGCGGACGGAAGCGCTCACCGAACTTGTCGGCGAGCTCGTCCGCGCGGGCCACGAAGCCCGCCACCCCGCCGTCGTACTGGTCGACGAACTGAGCCACGCCTCCGAAGCCGGGCGGGAACCCGATGCCCATGATCGAGCCGATGTTCGCGTCCTCGATCGAGGTGAGCACGCCCTCCTCGAAGCACCGCGCGGTCTCCACCGCCATGATGAACAGCAGCCGGTCCTGGGCGTCCTTGAAGCGCAGCGAGGTCTTGCCCGTGTTCGGGGCCAGACCGTCGGCGTTCGGCGGGAACACCTCGGCGAGCCCTGGCCAGACCCGCTTCTCCGGCGCCCAGTCGAAGAAGCCCTTGCCCGCGGCCTTACCGGTGCGGTCGTGCTCCTTCACCAACGTGCGCAGGACACGCAGGCCTGGGTGCGCCGCATCCCCGGTAGCACCCCCACCCTGCTCCTCGATCTTGAGCGGCAGCGTCAGCGTCACCTCGTCGAGCAGCGTCAGCGGCCCGGCCGGGAAGCCGGCCTGCAGCGCCGCCCGCTCGACGCTCATCGCAGGCAGGCCCTCGGCGAGCAGCGCCGCACCCTCCATGACCATCGTCCCGAACACCCGGCTGGTGAAGAACCCACGGCTGTCCTTGACGACGATCGGCGTCTTACCGACCGCCCGGGTGTAGTCGTACGCCTTCGCGACGGCTTCCGGCGACGTGTGGGCGCCGACGATCAGCTCGATCAGCGGCATCTTCTCCACCGGGGAGAAGAAGTGCACGCCGACCAGGTCGGACAGGCCCGCGCCCTCCTGCAGCCCGGTGATCGGCAGCGTCGAGGTGTTCGACGTGATCAGCGCGTCCGGTGCGGCGGCCGCCGCCTCCGCGAGCACCTTGTGCTTCAGCGCCGCGTCCTCGAACACCGCCTCGATGACGAAGTCGCACCCGGCGAGGTCGGCGGCGTCCGCGGTGGCGAGGATCCGACCCAACAACGCATCCCGCTTCTCGGGCGTGCTCCGACCGCGGGCGACCTGCTTGTCGAGGATGTTCTGCGAGTACGCCTTGCCTTTCTCGGCGGCCTCGACCGAGACGTCTTTCAGGACGACGTCGATCCCGGCCTTGGCGGTGACGTACGCGATGCCCGCGCCCATCATGCCGGCGCCCAGCACCCCGACCTTGCGAGGCGTGTAGGCGGGCACGTCCGCCGGGCGGCTTCCACCGCCGTTGATTCGGTTCAGGTCGAACCAGAACGCCTGGATCATGTTCGTGGACGTCTGGCCGGTCGCCAGGTCGGCGAAGTACCGGCCTTCGATCACGAACGCGGCCTCGATGTCGACCAGCAGCCCTTCCACCGCAGCGCAGAGGATGTGGTGCGGCGCCGGCAGGTTCGCACCCTTGAGCTGCTTGCGCAGGTTCGCGGGGAGCGCGGGCAGGAACCCGGCGAGCGACGGAGACATCGGCGAGCCGCCCGGGACCTTGTAGCCCTTGGCGTCGTACGGCTGGATGGCCTGCGGGTTGGCGTCGATCCACTCCCGGGCCTTGACCAGGAGGTCGGCCGGGTCGCTGACGACCTCGTGCACCAGGCCGAGCTTGAGTGCGGCGGACGCCCGCAGCTGCTGTCCCTGGAGCAGTACCTGGGTCAGTGCGTTGACCAGCCCGAGCAATCGCACCGAGCGGATGACTCCCCCGGCGCCCGGCAGCAGGCCCAGCGTCACCTCGGGGAAGCCCAACTTCGTGGCGGGCGTGTCCAGCGCGATCCGGTGGTGAGCGGCGAGCGCGATCTCCAGGCCACCGCCGAGCGCTGCACCGTTGATCGCGGCGACGACCGGCACGCCGAGCGTCTCCAGCGTCCGCAGCCGGCGCTTGATGTCGGTGACCGTGTTCAGCAGCGCTTCGCGGTTCTCCGGGCGCGTCTGGATGAGCTCGTCCAGGTCGCCACCGGCGAAGAACGTCTTCTTCGCGCTGGTGATGATGACGCCCTTGAGGCCGTCCTTCTCCCGCACCAGCCGGTCGACGGTCTCGCCGAGCGCTGCCTGGAACGCGGCGTCCATCGTGTTCGCCGACGAGTTCGGGGCATCGAGCGTCAACGTGACGACGCCGTCGTCGTCGCGCTCCCAGCGAATCGGGCTCTCGTTGCTCACAGTCGCTCCGCTCACAGTCGCTCCACCACCGTTGCGATTCCCATGCCGCCGCCGACGCACAGCGTCGCCAGGCCGTAGCGCTGGTCGCGGCGCTCCAACTCGTCGATCAGAGTGCCGAGCAGCATCGCGCCGGTCGCACCGAGCGGGTGCCCCATCGCGATCGCACCGCCGTTGACGTTCACGATGTCCTCGGAGAACCCGGTGTCGGCCATGAACCGCAGCACGACCGCGGCGAACGCCTCGTTCATCTCGACCAGATCGATGTCTTCCACGGTCAGACCGGCCTTCGCCAGCGCCTTGTGCGAGGCGGGTGCCGGGCCGGTGAGCATGATCGTCGGGTCCGCGCCGGACACCGCCGTCGACAGGATCCGCGCCCGCGGCGTCAGCCCGTGCCGACGCCCGGCCTCCTCGCTACCGATGACGACCAGCGCGGCACCGTCCACGATCCCGGACGAGTTGCCGGCCGTGTGCACGTGCTCGATCCGCTCGATCCAGTGGTACTTGTCCAGCGCCACCGCGTCGAAGCCGCCCTGGTCGCCGATGGTCGCGAAGGAGGCGGGCAGCCCGCCCAGCGACTCGACCGTGGTGTCCGGGCGGACGTGCTCGTCCTGGTCGAGGACGACGTCCCCGTTACGGTCGACGACCGGCACGACCGAGCGGTTGAAGTACCCGTTCGCCCAGGCCTTGGCCGCGCGCTGCTGCGAGCGGGCGGCGTAGGCGTCGACGTCGGTGCGCGACCAGCCGTGCATCGTCGCGATCAGGTCGGCGCCGATGCCCTGCGGGACGAAACCGGTGGCGTACGCGGTCTCCGGGTCCTGGGCCCAGGCGCCACCGTCCGAGCCCATCGGCACCCGGGACATCGCCTCGACGCCGCCGGCGAACACCAGGTCTTCCCAGCCGGACCGGACCTTCTGCGCGGCGATGTTCACCGCCTCCAGACCGGAGGCGCAGAACCGGTTGAGCTGCACGCCGGCGACCGTGTCCGGCAGCCCGGCGGCGATCGCGGCGGTCTTCGCGATGTCGGCGCCCTGCTCGCCGATCGGGCTCACCACACCCAGCACGACATCGTCCACGCCATCGGTGTCGAGGTTCGGGTTGCGGTCACGGACCGCGTCGATCAGGCCGGTGACCAGCGACACCGGCTTCACCGAGTGCAGCGACCCGGTCTTCTTGCCGCGGCCGCGCGGTGTGCGGATCGCGTCGTAGACGTAAGCCTCAGTGCTCATGGGACGCCTCCGGGTCCAGTGGGGCTATACGCCGAGCGAGCGCCCGACGATTTCCTTCATGATCTCGGTCGTACCGCCGTAGATCGTCGTGATCCGGGTATCGGTGTACGCCCGCGCGATCGGGTACTCGCGCATGTAGCCGTAGCCGCCGTGCAACTGCAGGCAGCGGTCGACGACGCGCTTCTGCATCTCGGTCGTCCACCACTTCGCCATCGCGGCGTCGACGACCGTGTACCGCCCCTCGTTGTGCTCGAGGATCGCCTTCTCGACGTACGTCTCGGCGAACTCCAGCTCGGTGGCGATCTCGGCGAGGACGAACCGGTTGTGCTGGAAGCTTCCGACCGGGCGTCCGAATGCCTTGCGTTCTTTGGCGTACTCGAGCGTGCGGTCGAAGACCGCGCGGGCACCGGCGACCGCCGCCACCGCGATCGAGAGCCGCTCCTGCGGGAGCATCGTCATCAGGTGGAAGAAGCCCTGGTTGAGCTCACCGACCAGGTTGGACGCCGGAACCCGCACGTCGTCGAAGAAGAGCTCCGCCGTGTCCTGCGCGTGCATGCCGATCTTGTCGAGGTTGCGGCCGCGTTCGAAGCCGGGCATGCCTCGCTCGACGGCGATCAGCGAGAGGCCGTGCGCGGCCTTCGCGTCGGGGTCGGTGCGGGCGACGACGAGGACGAGGTCGGCGTGGATGCCGTTGGTGATGAACGTCTTCGACCCGTTCAGGACGAAGTCCGTACCGTCGCGGCGAGCCGTCGTCGCGATGCCCTGCAGGTCGGAGCCGGCACCCGGCTCAGTCATCGCGATCGCGGTGATGATCTCGCCCGAGCAGAAGCCGGGCAACCAGCGCTGCTTCTGCTCGTCGGTGGCCAGCTCGACCAGGTACGGCGCCGTGACGTCGTTGTGCAGCGAGAACCCGACGCCGCTCGCTCCGACCGCGATCGTCTCCTCGGTGAGGACGGCGTTGTAGCGGAAGTCCTTGATGCCACCGCCGCCGTACTCCTCCGGGACGTCGGTGCCGAGGAGGCCCTGCGCGCCCGCCGCGGTCCAGATCCGGCGGTCGACGAGGCCCTCGTTCTCCCACTGCTCGTGGAACGGGACGACCTCCTTGGCCATGAACGTCCGAGCGGTCGAGCGGAACGCCTCGTGGTCGGCGTCGTAGAGGGTTCGGCGCATCCTTAGGTCCTTATGTAGTCAGGCCGGAGGAGGGTGCAGGGCTGGAGGTCGGCCCGGCGGGGGGTGCATTGCGCGCGGCGAGCATCTCGGCCCAAGCGTCCAGCGCCCGGGATCGTTGGCTCGCGGTGAAGTCGGTGAGCAGGCCGCTGACGCCGCGGCCGAGCAGCAGGTCGAGCGTCATCTGCTGGAGCAGCGGATCGGACGTGACGTACTCCCGACAGATCTCCCGCAGCTCTATCGCGAGCCGGGCCTCGACCGGGATCAGCAGCTCGCGAAGCGCGGGGTCGCTGCGGGCGGCGACCCAGAGCTCGATCGTCGCCGCGTAGAGCGGTCCGGAGAGGAAGTCGGCCAGCAGGTCGAGGGTGCGCCGGAGCGTGTTGCCGGCGTTGCCCAGCTGGGCGATCTGCTCGCGGACGACCGCGGCGCGCTGCTCGGCGAGGTGCCCGACCGCCGCAGCGACCAGCTTCTCCTTGGTGCCGTAGTGATGCAGCTGGGCCCCGCGGCTGACGCCGGCGCGCTGGGCGACGGCGGTCGTGGTGGTGCCGACGTAACCGTCCTCGACCAGGCTCGCGAGCGTGGCGTCGAGGAGGCGGGCGCGGGTGGCCGCGCTCCGATCAGCTTGCGTGCGGCGCGCGGGCGCGGCGCCGTTCGCGGGCGCGTCGGGCGTTCGGCCCTGCGCAGCCTCGGCGTCGGTCGTCCGGACAGAGCTCGCGCCCACTCGCCACCTTCCTCACACCGTTCGGTTCGGCGTCCTGAGTCTCCGGCGCGGAGCGCATACAGTCAAGCCTGTATGTTTTTGCTCTCGACTCCTCAGGCGGCGTGCGGCCGCGGCTCCGCGACTCGCAGGGTGTCCCCGACCCGCACGCGGACGACGTCCGCGCCGTTCCCGTCGAGATAGCGGACGAGTAACGCCGCGGTGAGCACCGGCACCATGACCCGGAAGTCGAGCAGGTCGCCGTCGGGCAGCCCCACCCGGTTGCGCCGGGCGTCGATGACGACGTCGTGCAGCGCCATCGGCGGGGACGGTAGCCGCCACGCCGCCCGGGTAGCGAGCCCGACGAGCGCCACCGTCTCCGGCTCCACCGGAACCATCGTGCCGATCCGCGCGTAGACGCGCTGCAGGTCGCTGCCGTCGACGGTCGGGTTCCAGAGCCGCTCCAGCCGAGCGACGAGCGCGCGGGCACCGGGCAGCAGCGCCGGCGGCGCGTCGATCTCCACCGGGAAGCTCCAGGCGAAGAACGCCTCGTGCGCAGCGCCACGCTCCGGCGGCCGCACCGCCGTACCGAGAGCCAGCGCGGTCATGAGCGGCGGCCGAGCAGGCGGAGCGACGGGGTGAGGGTGGGAGCGGCGGCGGTCATCGGGGTCCTCTCTGTCCGCTGTTGTCTTCGACGATCCGCCGCGCTGCTGAGCGTTTGCTGATCTTTTCCTGTGAGGCTCCAATGAGTCACCGAGCGTGATGCGGACGACGAATCAGACGCGCTGGGTGTCGCGGCGGAAGAGGCGGGCGGCACCGAGGCCGAACGCCAGCGTCCAGGCCACCACGTTCACCACCTCGGCCACGCGCACGCTGCCGCCGGTCAGCGGCGTCCGCGCGATCGTGCCGATGCCGTAGACCGGCGTCCATTTCGCGATCTCGCCGAAGGCGTGCGGCAGCGTGTCCAGCGGCACGAACAACCCACCGGCCATCGCGAGGATCGCCAGGATCGGACCGAGGAACTGCATCACGTTCTCCGCCGGGGCGAGGTACCCGATGAACAGTCCGAACGCGGCGAACACCAGCGACCCGAGCCACGCCGCCGCCCCGGCCAGCACCCAGACGTGCAGCGGCATCCGCACTCCGGCCACCGCGCCGACCGCGAACTCCACCAGCACCGCGGCCAGCCCGAGCGTCATCGCGCTGAGCACCTTCGTCAGGACGTACGCCGCCGGACGTAGCGGCGTCAGCCGCAGCTGGCGACTCCAGCCGAGCGCCCGCTCGGCCGCCACCATCGCCCCGCCGCTGGTCGTCGCGACCATCGCCCCGTAGACCGCGAGGCTGATCATGAGGTAGCCGGTCACCGGCTGGCCGTTGTCCAGCGTCTGACCCTTCTGCGGCAGCCCGAACAGCAGGAAGAACACCGCCGGCATGATCAGGACGAAGAGCAGCGTCCGGCGGTTGCGGAGGATCCGGCGGACCTCCAGGCCCAGGTAGGTCGCGTTCAGGCCACCCATCCGCGGCGTCCGGCGCTCACCCACGTACGTGGTCATCGGGCGCTCTCCTGGGAACCCGTGGTGAGCGCGAGGAACGCGTCCTCGAGCTTGCGCGAGGTGATCTCCAGGTCCCGCGCGCCGGTCGCGGTGAGCAGGTACCGGGCCACCGCGTCGGAATCCGACGCGTGCACCCGCACCGAGTCGCCCCACACCTCGGCCTGGTCCACACCGGGCAGTGCGGAGAGCACCAGCGGATCGGCGCCGGGCAGCGTCGCGCGGACGGTGCGGCCGGCGGCGAGGCCCTTGATCTCGGCGGCGGTGCCGTCGGCGACCGCCGAATCGCTTGGTGAGACCGGTGAGCCGAACGGCCGCGGTCCGCGTCAGCGTTGTGTTCTCCATGCCGTTGACGGTCGCGCCGCGCGGCGTCGGGCTCCCGGATGGAGCGTCACCGCCCGACCCGTGACATCCGTCAGGCCGGACGGCGCCGAACGTCAGCGGAAGCGGTCCGGCCTGGGCAGATTCCCCGGTAGCGGCCCGTCGGTGTTGTCCAGGACATGAGCGCTCACCAGTAGCGACGTCAGCAGGGTTCGCGCCTGGTCGACGACGTCGGCCCGCGTCTTCGGATCGAGCAGCGGCACACCGGAGTCGTCCGACTCCTCTGTCGAGTCCCGGGTGGACGCTCCGGTCAGCGCCCGGAACAGCAGGCCGTCGAGGCAGGCGGTCACCAGCGCGGCCCGCTCGGCGGCGCAGTCCACCCCCACGTCGCTGATGATCCGCGCGACCAGCGCGTCGAACGCCGTCCGCCAGGCCGTCATCGCCTCGCCCAGTTCGGGCCGGCGCGACGATTCCAGCGAGAGCTCCAGCCGGGCCGCGAGCGGCGCCGGGTCGGACAACCAGCGGTCGAGCAGCTTCATCGTGTGCGCGACGGCGTGCGCGGGGTCGCCCCGGTGCTGCGCGGTCTCGGCCGCCAACTCGTCGACGTCGGCGCCGATCCGCTCGTCGAGCCGGGCCACCACCGCGGTGAGCAACGCGGCCCGCGTGCGGAAGTAGGCCGAGGTCGAGCCCTCGGACAGGCCGGCGGCGGCGTCGACGGCGCGGTGGGTCAGGCCGCGGAGCCCGGCGCCGGCGACCAGGTTGATCGCCGCGTCCAGGATGTCCGCTCGACGGTTACCGGACGACGCTCTGACCATCTCGACACCGTACTCAGCGCGCGTGTGATCGGCGCAACTTCTACAGCTGTAGATGTCTGCGGAATCCTGGGGTAGCTTCTACAGGTGTAGACAGCTTCTACAGATGTAGAAGCCCGCCGACCGGGAAGAACCGGAGGGGATCAGGATGATCGACCAGGGTCTTGCCACCGCCGCCATCACTTACGTGGGCGTGCTCATCGCGGTCGGTGCCGTGGTGCTGCTCGCGCTCGGCGCGTGGGCCGTCCGTTCGCCGCTGAACGAGTGGATCCAGCGCCGGCACGCCGTGCGTCGTTCGGACCAGAACACGCGGCTCGGCCACGCGCCGCACCCCGCCCACTGACCTGCCTTCCGCACCAGGGCCCCGCATCACTGCGGGGCCCTGGTCGTGTTCGGCGACACACTCTTGGTACCAACCGGAACCACGCTGGTCGGCTGCAGGATGATGGGGGCGATCCGCAGACCGCACGGGAGGCACGGATGACCAGCCCCGCCGACGTGGCGACACCGTACGAGACCGACCAAGCTCTGCCAGCCCTGACCGCGCTCGCCGCGACCCGCCACGGCGAGGAGGGCCGCGTCGTCCGCGTGACGCTCCTCGGCCCCGGTAAGGGCAACGCGATGGGACCGGCGTTCTGGTCCGAGACACCGAAGCTGTTCCGCGCGTTGAGCGCCGACGAGAGCGTCCGCGCGATCGTGGTGACCGGTTCGGGCAACCACTTCAGCTACGGCCTCGACCTGACCTCGTTCGCCGGCACCGCCGGAGCGACGATGTCCGACGACGGCGGCCTCGCGCGCGCTCGCACCCGGTTCCTCTACGAGATCCGCGAGATGCAGACCGCGCTGGACGCCGTCGCCGAGTGCCGGAAGCCGGTCGCCGCCGCGATCAGCGGCTGGTGCATCGGCGGCGGCATCGACCTGCTCGCCGCCTGCGACGTGCGGTACGGCAGTGCGGACGCGAAGTTCAGCATCCGCGAGGTGAAGATGGCGATCGTCGCGGACATGGGCAGCCTGGCCCGACTCCCCGGCATCCTCTCCGAGGGTCACCTGCGGGAGCTGGCGTTCACCGGGCGGGACGTGGACGCCGCGAAGGCCGAGCGAATCGGCCTGCTCAACGACGTCCTGCCGGACCGGGACGCCGCGCTCGCCGCCGCCCACACGTTCGCCGACGAGGTCGCCGCCAACCCGCCGCTGGTGGTGCAGGGTGTGAAGGAGGTCCTGGACGTCAACCGCGCCGAGCGCGTCGCCGTTGCGCAGCGGTACGTGACGACGTGGAACGCCGCGTTCCTGCCCTCGCACGATCTGACCGAGGCGATGACCGCGTTTCTGGAGCGGCGCGCCCCCAACTTCGAAGGACGCTGAATGCCTACCCTGCAGCGCGACGGCGAGGTATTCGTCCTCGATCTCGGCGCCGACGAGAACCGCTTCCACCCCGACTGGCTGGCTTCGGTCAACGCCGCGCTCGACGAGGTGGAGGCCGCCGACGGGCCGCGTGCGCTGGTCACGTCGGCCACCGGCAAGTTCTGGTCGAACGGGCTGGACCTGGACTGGCTCGGGAGCCACGCCGACCAGCTCCAGCAGTACGTCATCGACGTGCACGCGCTGTTCGCGCGGGTGCTGACGCTGCCGGTGCCGAACGTCGCCGCGATCCAGGGACACTGCTTCGCAGCCGGGGCGATGCTGGCACTGGCGCACGACTTCCGGGTCATGCGCGCCGACCGGGGCTTCTTCTGCCTGCCCGAGGCCGACATCCAGATCCCGTTCACGTTCGGCATGTCCGCGCTGATCCAGGGTCGGCTGGACAAGCAGACCGCGCACGAGGCGATGACGACCGCCCGTCGGTACGGCGGTAGCGACGCCGCGGCGGCCCGGATCGTCGACGCGGTCGCCGACGAGGGCAAGGTGCTCGCGACCGCCGTCGAGCTGGTGCGGCCGCTGGCGGGCAAGCCGGCAGCGACGCTGGGGACGATCAAGTCGCGTATGTACGCCGACGTGATCACCGCACTCCGGGACCCGGCTGGCGCCGCACTCGGCTGATTCGGATCGACGCGAAAGCGGCCTCCACCGACGTGGGTAGAGGCCGCTTTCGCGTGGATCGGCGGGGATCCGTCTGCAGTCCGGGCAGTGCCGGACCAGGATCAGGAGTAGGATTTCATCGTGTGATGAATTAGGACTCCAGCGAACAGGAGCGCGGCGATGGAAACTGATGTCTGCATCGTCGGCGGCGGCCCCGCCGGCCTGGTACTCGGACTACTCCTCGCCCGCGGCGGCGTCCGCGTCGTCGTCTGCGAGAAGCACGACGACTTCCTGCGCGATTTCCGCGGCGACACCGTCCATCCGTCCACCCTCGACCTCCTCGCCGATCTGGGCCTGGAGAAGGAGTTCGACCAGCTCCCCGCCCGCACGGTCACCCAGCTCTCGGTCGACCTCCCGGACGGCGTCTGGCCGCTCGCCGACCTCTCGCGGCTGCGCAACCCGCACCCGTTCCTCGCGATGGTTCCGCAGTGGGACCTGCTCGAGATGCTCGCCGGGGACGCCGCCCGGTGTCCCACGTTCACGCTGCGGCGATCGACCGAGGTCACCGACGTGATCCGGGAGAACGGCGTCGTCAAGGGAGTCCGGACGGCCGAGCACGGGGAGATCCGGGCCCGGCTGACCGTCGCCGCCGACGGCCGCCACTCGACCGTCCGCCGCGCGCTGAACCTCCGCCCCCGCGACTTCGGTGCGCCGATGGACGTCGCCTGGTTCCGACTCCCCCGTCGCGACTCCGACGGCGACGGCCTGACCGCCCACTTCGGTGCCGGCCGCATCCTGATCACGATCGACCGGGGCGACTACTGGCAGATCGCCTTCGTCCTGCCGAAGGACAGCTACCAGCAACTGGTCGCCGCCGGCCTCCCGGCGTTCCGCGCGTCGATCGCCGACCTCATCCCCGCCTTCGGGGACCGGGTGGACGAGATCACGGACTGGGACCAGGTCAAGATCCTCACCGTGAAGGTCGACCGGCTGGAGCGCTGGCACGGGCCGGGCGTCCTGCTCATCGGCGACGCCGCCCATGCGATGTCGCCGATCGGCGGCGTCGGTATCAACCTCGCGGTACAGGACGCGGTCGCTGCCGCCCGGATCCTGCTGCAGCCACTGCGCGAGCACCGGCTCTCCAGCAACGTGCTCGCCGAGGTCCAGCGCCGCCGCACGTTCCCCACCGCGGGCACACAGCTGTTCCAGCGGCTCGCGCAGGCCGGCGTCATCCGACCGACGCTGTCCGGCGGGCGTCCGGTGACGGCACCGTTCCCGCTGCGCCTGCTCCGCCGGTTCCCGGCGCTCCAGGTCCTGCCTGCCCGCCTCATCGGCATCGGCCTGCGCCCCGAACGGTTCACGCCATAGGCTCCGACGCGTGCCGAGTGGGCTGTTCGTCGGGATCGCCACGGTTGACGTCGTCCATCGGGTGGAACGGCCGGTCGCCCGGAACGAGAAGGTGACCGCGCTCGCTCAAGAGGTCGCTGCGGGCGGTCCGGCCGCGAACGCAGCGGTGACGTTCGCCCGCCTCGGCGGGGACGCCACGCTGGTCTCCGCGCTCGGCAGCCATCCGCTGGCCCGGTTCGTGGCGGACGAACTGGCCGGGCACGGCGTCACCGTGCGGGACGCCGCGCCGGACGTGACCGTGCCGCCGGCCGTCTCGGCGATCCAGGTGGTCGACGGCACCGGCGACCGACAGGTGTCCTCGATCAACGCCGGTGCGTACTGGGCGTTCCACCCGGCGGAGCCACCGGCCGACCTCGCCGACCTCGGACGGGACGCCGACGTGGTCCTGGTCGACGGGCATCATCCGCGGTTGGCGCTGGCCGCCGCCCGCGCCGGATCGTCGGTGGTGCTGGACGGCGGGAGCTGGAAGCCGGTGACGCCGGAGCTGCTTCCGCTGGTCGACTACGCGGTCTGCTCCGCGGTGTTCCGGCACCCGGACGGGGTCGCGCCCTCCGCGCTCGGCGTGCCGCACCTGGCGGTGACCCGCGGGCCCGATCCGGTCCTCTGGTGGTCCGGCGGGCGCGCCGGGGAGGTGCCGGTACCGTCGGTCCCCGTGCAGGACACTCTCGGAGCCGGCGACGTCTTCCATGGCGCGTTCGCGTACGCGCTGGCCGGCGGCGCCTCGTTCGTGGAGGCACTCGCGGAAGGCGCCCGGGTCGCGGCGCTCCGGTGCTCGGTCGCGGGGCCACGGGCCTGGCTGGAGCGGCTGTGACGAACAGCGCCCGGGTGGGGGTCACCCGGCTGGAGATCCCGGCCGACCTGCTCGGCCGCGCGCGTGAGCTGGCCGCCGGTCCGCGATGCGTCCTCGGCCTCACCGGCGCTCCCGGTGCCGGCAAGTCGACGCTGGCCGCCGCGCTCGTCGAGGCGCTGCATCCGCACGCCGTACTGGTGCCGATGGACGGCTTCCACCTGGCCAACACCGAGCTCGAACGGCTCGGTCGCCGGGAGCGGAAAGGCGCGGTCGACACGTTCGACGCCGCCGGGTACGTGGCGCTGCTCCGCCGGCTGCGCGACCCCGCCGACGAGGTGGTGTACGCGCCACACTTCGCCCGCGAGATCGAGGAACCGATCGCGTGCGCGCTTCCGGTTCCGGCAGCGGTTCCCCTGGTCGTGACGGAAGGCAACTACCTCCTGGTGGACGAGGGGCCCTGGGCCGCCGTCCGGAGCCTGCTCGACGAGGTCTGGTACGTGGAGGTGGCCGAGGACGTCCGGCTGGAGCGGCTGGTTGCCCGGCACGTGGCGTTCGGGAAGGACCCGGCCGCGGCCCGGGCGTGGAGCCACGGCACCGACCAGCGCAACGCCGACGTCATCGCCGCCACCCGCAGCCGCGCCGACCGGATCGTGCGCCTCTGAAAAAAGTTCGGCACTCCTGTCGATCCGAGGCTTCCCCGTTCGAGAGACGGATGAAGGGCCGGTCAGCGGCCCGCCTCCGGAGGGAGACCGGAATGTCGACGAACACCACGGCCACCGATCGGATTTCGGCTCGGCTGCTCGCCGCCGGAGCCGCGGCCGGTCCGCTGTACGTCGTCGTCTCGCTGGTCGAGGTCGTGACCCGGGAGGGCTTCGACCCGACCCGCCACGCCTGGAGCATGCTCGCCAACGGCGGCCCCGGCTGGATCCACCGCACCAACCTCATCGTGTCCGGGGTGCTGGTGATCCTCGGCGCGGTCGGTCTGTCCCGGGCCCTCCGGAGCCGCTGGGCACCCGCACTGCTCGGGCTGTACGGCCTCGGCATGGTCGGCGGCGGGATCTTCGCGGCAGACCCAGGGCGCGGCTTCCCGGTCGGGACGCCGGAGGTGGTGCCGGTGAGCGCGTCCGGAGCCCTGCACTTCGTCTGCGGCGGCATCGGGTTCGTCGGGCTGATCGCCGCGTGTTTCGTCCTCGCCCGACGCCTACGGGCGGAGGATCACCGACGGCTCGCGACCTTCTCGCGCGTCACCGGGGTGGCTTTTGCGGTCGGGTTCGTCGTGATGGGCGCGACCGGTGGCCAAGCCTGGTCACTGCTCGCGTTCACCGCCGCCGTGATCCTCGCGTCGGCCTGGCTCACCACTGTTTTCCTGCACTACTCGAAGAACAACTGAAGGGGAACGATCATGCGCTACCTGACGCTGCTCCGCGGACAGCACTCCACGACCCCGCCCCCGCCCGAGCTGATGGCCGCGATCATGGCCCTGGGCGAGGAAGCGACCAAGGCCGGCAGCCTGCTGGACACGTCCGGCCTCGCGCCGAGCGCCAGCGGTGCCAGGGTGAGCCTGGCCGCCGGCGACCTGAGCACCACGGACGGCCCGTTTGCGGAGTCCAAAGAGGTCATCAGTTACGCGATCTACGAGGTTCGGTCGAAGGAAGAAGCGGTCGAGTGGGCGTCGCGCTTCCTCAAGGTGCACCGGGACCTGTGGCCCGGCTGGGAGGGTGAGGTCGACGTGCTGAAGCTGTTCGGCCCGGAAGACTTCCCGGCACCGTGACCACTGATCCCGCGCACGTACGCCGCGTCCTGGACGCGGTGTGGCGGATCGAGTCGGCGAGGCTCGTCGCGAGCCTCGCCCGGCTCACCCGCAACGTCGGCCTGGCCGAGGAGTTGGCGCAGGACACCCTGGTCATCGCCTTGGAGCAGTGGCCTCGGGACGGCGTGCCGGACGAGCCCGGACCGTGGCTGCGGGCGACCGCCAAGCACCGCGCGATCGACCGGCTCCGGCGGCGGCAGCGGTACACGGAGAAGCTCGCGGTGCTCGGCCGGGACGTCGAGCACCACGAGCGCGACCGCGAGGACGAGCTCGTCGACACGCTCGACGACCACATCGGCGACGACCTGCTGCGGCTGATCTTCACCGCGGCGCACCCGGTGCTCTCCACCGAGGGAAAGGTCGCGCTGACGCTTCGGCTGCTGGCCGGCCTGAGCACGCCAGAGATCGCACGGGCGTTCCTGATCCCGGAGGCCACCGCGGCGCAGCGGATCGTCCGGGCCAAGCGGACGCTCGCCGCAGCCGGAGTGGAGTTCACGATGCCGACGCCGACCGAGATCGCGGAGCGGGTAGGCACCGTGCTCGGCGTTATCTACCTGGTGTTCAACGAGGGATACTCGGCGACCAGCGGCGCGGACTGGGCGCGCCCCGCGCTGTGCCAGGAAGCGATGCGGCTCGGACGGACCCTGGCCGGGTTGCTGCCGGACGAGCCCGAGGTGCACGGGCTGGTCGCGCTGATGGAGCTCCAGGCCTCCCGGCTACCCGCCCGGATCGACTCGGCGGGGCGCCCCGTGCTCCTCGGTGACCAGGACCGACGGCGATGGGATCGGCTGCTGATCCGCCTCGGCCTGGACGCGCTGGAGCGGGCCGATGCGCTCGGCGGCGGTCCGTACACGCTGCAGGCCGCGATCGCCGCCTGCCACGCACGGGCGCACACCGCCGAGGACACCGACTGGGCTCGCATCGCGGCGCTGTACGAGGTATTGGCGTACGTACAGCCGTCGCCGGTCGTCCGGCTCAACCAGGCGGTCGCGATCGGGAAGGCCGGCGATCCGGCCCGCGGTCTGGCGGTCGTGGATGCGCTCGGCGCGGAGCGTGCGCTGCGGGGTTACGCCCAACTGCCGGCGGTGCGCGGCGAGCTGCTCGCGCAGCTCGGTCGCCTCGCGGAGGCCGCCGCCGAGTTCCGGCGCGCCGCCGATCTGACCGCCAACGACAGCGAGCGGACGCTGTTCAGCGGGCGAGCCGCGTCGCTGGACACCGAGTCGGCCAGCTGACACCAGGCGCCAAGTGCGGCGAAAGCGGCCGCCAAGATCGACGTCCGATCCTCGGTGCATCGAACGAACCGAGGAGCTCCCGATGACCGCAGTCACCACCGCACACCGTCCGCAGATTCGCTTGCCCGGCCAGTCCGCCGCCGCGCCCGGTCCGCTGAACATGGGCACGATGTACCTGATGCACCACGCGCTGCGCCGCGACTTCGCCCGCCTGCGGACGGCGACCCACGCGGTGCCGCTGACCGATACCCGCCGGCTGACCGGCCTGCACGGCCACCTGGAGTACGTGCTGCACGCGTTGCACCAGCACCACTCCGGCGAGGACGCGATGATCTGGCCGGAGATGCGTCGCCGAGCCCCGCAGGAACACGTGCTCCTGGACGCCATGGAGGCCGAGCACGGCGGGCTGGACAGCGCGATCGAGGCGGCCCGTGCGGCGTACTCGGCGCTGGTGGCGACGCCGACCGAGGCGAACCGCTCCGCGGCCGTGTCCGCCGTCGACGCGGTCGGCAGCGCGGTGGACGCCCACATGACGCACGAGGAGACCGCGGCGATCCCGCTGATGCACCGGGTGTTCACGTACGAGGACTTCGAAGCCATCGGCGCGAAGCTCCAGAAGGAACACTCGTCGTTCAAGGACCTGTCGACGCTGGTGCCGTGGATGGCCGACGCGGTGCCGGACGCCGTGCTCCAGCAGGTGTGGGCGGACCAGCCGAAGGTGATGTGGTTCCTGTTCCGGCGGATCTGGCGGCCCCGCTACGCCCGCCGGGTCGCGTCGCTCTTCGGATGAGCGTCCAGGAAAGACCAGGTGGCGGCCGCCCGATCGGGCGACCGCCACCGGTGCTCTACCTGATCTACCTGATCTACTCGAGATCAGATCGGGGAGATCAGATCGGGCAGGTGTTGCGGTACTCGGAGATACCCAGGCCACTCGGTCCGGGGCAGAGGAACTGGCTGTACCGGGTGTCCTCGTCGACGAAGCGCTTGAGCCAGCTGATCATCATCTTCGCCACGTCGTCGTTCGGCGTTTGCGGGAAGAAGTGGCTTCCGCCGCGCAACTCCAGGTACGCCTTCTCCGGCGAACCCAGCGAGGTGTAGAACGGCTCGGAGTGCGACGAGACCGGCGCGATCGTGTCGGAGGAGCCACCGATGATCAGCGTGGGAACGCGCTGCCGCGTCCAGCTCTTGGTCGCGTTCCACGGCGCCAGCGGGATCGCGGCCTTGAGCGACGGCCGGTCGAGGGACGCCTCCAGCGAGCCGCCACCGCCCATCGAGTGGCCCGCCACGGCGAGGCGGTTGCGGTCGATGCGGCTCGCGGCCGGGCTGCTGGTGACCGCCCAGTCGAGCGCGGCGAGCAGCTGGTTGCCGCGGGAGGCCGGCTGGTCGAGCGTCGAGTTGGTCTCGATGCCGATCACCACGAAGCCCTGGGATGCCAGTCGCGGACCGAGCCACTCGAGGCTCGACCAGTACGCGGTGAACCCGGGCGAGATCGCGACCGCGCCGAACGTGCCCTGGCTGGTGTCGGTCGGGTAGTAGATCCGGCCACCGCCGAAGCCCGAGACGAGGCCGCTGATGCGGGCTTCGGTGACGCGGAACGGGCCGGTGGTCGCGGTGACGCTGGCGTTGGTCGGCGCCGGTCCCTTCCAGTACGGGCCGTCCGCTGCCTGAACACCGCTCGGGGCAGCGGCGATGCTGCCGCCGGCGAGTGCCAGAGCGAGGGTGAGCTTGCCGATCAGCCGCAATCGGCGGGTGGGTTTACGTAACGTCAGCACGTCGTTGTACTCCCTGCTTATCGGAGCGGGACTACCTGCGTGTCCGGGCGGACTCCCCGTTCGTCCGGGCGAACGATGGAATTCTGCGCATTCCGCCGAATATCACGGATCGGCAATTACACCCATCTGTGTCACCGGCCCGGGGCTACCGATCACCCGCGTGAGGAAACCGGGTGCTCTTCCCGCCCCGCGGCCGCCCGGATCGACGCATGGTTGTCCGTCACGGCGCTCTGGCAGAACAGCGCGACGTGGATCCGCGGGTCAGCCGATCTGTGCAGGGACCTGATCGGGAGCCGCGACGGACCGACGGGGGCGGGTCAGGAAGAACGTGAGCGCGGCGCCGATCAGCGCGATCGCCGCGCAGACCAGGAACGCCCAGCGCAACCCGGACGCGAAAGCAGTGTGCACGACCTCGTCAACGGCCCCGCGCTGCGCGTCCGGAGCACTGGAGGTCACGACGCGTGCCTGCCCACCGGTGAGCAGCTCCGCCACCTGGTGCGCGTCCGGCAGCGAGCTCTCACTCCGCACCACGGTCTCGACCCGTCCGGCGAACACCCCGCCGAGCACCGCGATTCCGAGCACCAGGCCCAGCTGCCGGAACGTCGTCACGGCGCCGCCGGCCATGCCTGCGCGCTCGCGAGGCGCCGCCGCGAGCGCAGCGGCCGAGAGCGTCGGCATCACGGTCCCGACCCCGACGCCCACCACCAGCAGGCCGGGGATCAGCACAGCCCACGACGACGCGCTGCCGACCAGCGCCTGCAGCGCGCTGCCCAGACCGATCAGCGCGAGGCCGGCGGAGATCACCAGGCCCGGCGCGACCCGGTCGTGCAGCACCCGCCCGGCCACCACCGAACAGACCAGCGACGCGAGGCTGAGCGGCAGGAACACCGCGCCGGCCGCGATCGGACCGAGGCCCAGCACCGACTGGAGCCAGAGCGAGGTGAACGCCATCGCGCTGAACGCTCCGAGGCTCGTCGCGGCGGCCGCGATCATCAACCCGGTAAACAAAGGCCGTTTGAACAGCGCCAGATCGAGCATCGGGTACGCGCGGACCCGCTCGACCGTGACGAACGCCGCCAGCGCGACCGCGCCGACCGCGAACCCGATCAGCGGAGCGGGCTCGGTCCAGCCGTCCTCACCGGCCCGGATCAGCCCATACGTGACCGCGCTCGCCGCGAGCGTGAACGTGACGACGCCGACCGGGTCGATCCGCGCCGAGGGATCGGCGGACTCCCGGATCACCCGCACGGACAGCACCAACGTCAGGACGCTGATCGGGACGTTCACCACGAAGATCGCCGGCCACCCGTAGTGCTCGGTGAGCAATCCGCCGAGGATCGGGCCCGCTGCCGCGGCCGCACCGTTGATCGCGCCCCAGATCCCGAACGCGACCCCCCGGTCCTTGCCGACGTAGGCCGTGTTGATCAGCGCGATCGTCGTCGCCAACATCGCCGCTCCGCCGATGCCCTGGAGGCCGCGCGCGGCGATCAGCGCGGCGGAGCTGTCCGCCAGCGCACAGCCGATCGACGCGAGCGCGAACAGCACCATGCCGATCAGATAGACCTTCTTGCGGCCGAACCGATCAGCGGCCGAGCCGGCACCGAGCAGCAGCGCCGCCAGGGCGAGCGCGTAGACGTCGATCACCCACTGCAGGTCACCCATGCCGGTCCGCAGGTCAGCGGCGATGTCCGGCAGTGCGACGTTCACGATCGTGACGTCGACCAGCAGCATGAACGTTCCCAAGCTGATCGCGATCAGCGGCAGCCACTTACGCATGTCGTCGTTCCCCCTTCCGTGGGCGGTGCAGTGTGGGCCGGACGGTTGCCCGTGCACCTGGTCGACTGTTCACGCGTTCGGGCCGGGCCGCTATTCGCGAGGCCCGAAGCGGCGGATCTCGACATTCCGCGCCTGGTTCCGGCGGATACCCTCGCTGTGGGCCCCTGGAGGTGGACATGCTCGACGAACTCGATCGGCAGATCGTGCACGCGCTCGAGGCGGACGGCCGGGCGGCGTTCAGTCGCATCGCCCAGGTGCTCGGGGTCTCGGACCAGACCGTGGCGCGACGGTACCGGCGGCTCCGGGCCGAGGAGAGTGTCCGGGTGGTGGGGCACCTCGATACGTGGCGGCTCGGCGCGGTCTCCTGGTACCTGCGCTTGCAGTGCACGCCGGACGCGGCCCAGTCGGTCGCCGGAGCGCTGGCCCGACGTCCGGACACGGCCTGGGTGCGGCTCTCCTCGGGCGGCACCGAGGTCAGCTGCGTCACCCGGGCCCGGTCGCAGGCCGACACCGACGCGCTGCTGCTCGACAAGCTGCACCGGACGCCACGGATCGTCGGGGTCAGCGCACACGCCCTGATCCACCTGTACTACGGCGGCACCGAGTCGTTCCTCCGCAAGGTGCAGGTACTCGCCGACGACCAGATCGCAGCGCTGGCCCCGCCGTGGGCCGGCGAGCCGAACGGTGAGGTGCCGGAGCTCGGCCCCGGCGACCGCACGCTGCTCGCCGCCCTGTCCAGGGATGGACGCGCCGGGCTACCCGAGCTCGCCACGGCAACCGGCTGGTCGGAAACGCGGGTCCGTCGCCGGGTGACCGAGCTCCGCCGCAGCGGTGCCTTGTTCTTCGAGGTGGACGTGCCGGGGTCGGCGCTCGGCCTGGAAATGTCGGCGATGATGTGGCTCTCGGTGGCGCCGCACGCGATGGTACGGGCCGCCGAGACGCTGGCCGGGCACCCCGAGGTGCCGTTCGTCGCCGCGACGACCGGGTCAACGAACATCGTCGCGAGCGTGATCTGCCGGGACGTCGGCGCGCTCTACGAGTACCTGACCAACCGGGTCGCCGCGATCCCGGCGATCCACCACATCGAGACGAACCCGATCGTCCGCACCCTAAAACGCGAAGGCGCACTCCTCCCCTGAGAGCGGCCCGTCCAGAGCGCTACGCGCTTCTCAGAAATCTGCCGCGACAGGAACATGCCCCTTCAGGACGTTGCGGGCGATCGTGCGGCGCTGGATCTCGTCCGTGCCCTCGTAGATCCGCAGCAGCCGCAGCTCCCGGTACCACCGCTCGATCGGCAGCTCCCGCGTGTACCCCATGCCGCCGTGGATCTGCAGCACCCGGTCGACGATCTCGTTCGCCTTCACGCCGCCGTACAGCTTCGCGATCGACTGGGCCTGCCGGGAGTCCCGCCCAGCCTCGACCTGCCAGGCCGCGTGCAAAACGAGTAAGCGCAGCGCCTGGAGCTCGACGACCGAGTCGGCGATCATCCACTGGATCGCCTGCCGCTCGGACAGCGGCGCGCCGAACGTCGTCCGGGAGTTCGCCTGCTCGACCGCCATCTCGATCAACCGCTCGCACGAGCCGATCGCCCGGGACGGCAGCAGGTAACGCCCCTGCCCGATCCACTGGAGCGCCAGCGCGAACCCGAAGCCCACCTCGCCGAGCACGTTCTCGGCCGGCACTCGTACGTCGTCGAAGACCAGCGCTGCCGGACCCCACTGCCCCATGGTCTGGATCGGCTCGGACTTCCAGCCCATGTCCCGGTCGACGAGGAAGCAGGTGACCCCGCCGTTGACGCCCTTCTCCTTGTCGGTGACCGCGAACACCATCACGAAGTCGGCTTCGTTACCCTGCGTGATGAATGTCTTCTCGCCGCTGATCACCCACTCGTCGCCGTCCCGCCGCGCCGACGTCCGAATCGCCTTCGCGTCCGACCCTGCACCGGGCTCGGTGATCGCGAAGCAGGAGATCCGCTCGCCCTCGATCGTCGGGAGCAGGTAGCGCCGCTTCTGCTCCTCGGTCGCGTGGAACAGGATGTTGTCGGCGCTGCCGCCGAACCGGAACGGCACGAAAGTCCGGCCCAGCTCGGCCTCGACCATCGACGCGGTGATCGCGCCGAGGCTCATCCCGCCGTACTCCTCCGGCGTGAGGATGCCCCAGAAACCGGACTCGCGGGCCTTGAGCTGCAGTGCGCGGATCTCGGACCGGGTCATGCCTGGCTCGCCGGCCCGCTCGCGCCGGAGCACCTCGGGCTCGAGCGGCATCAGCTCGCGCTCGACGAACGTCCGTACCCAGTCGCGGACGGCGCGCTGCTCGTCGGATAAGGCGAAGTCGACCACAGTGTCTCCTTAGAGGGCGGATCCGTTGAGGGGCGGATTCGTTAGAACGCGTTCAGTCCGGTCAGGGCACGGCCGATCAGGAGCTTCTGGATCTGGCTGGTGCCCTCGTACAGCGTCATCACCCGGGCGTCGCGCAGGTACTTCGACACCGGGTACTCGTCCAGGTAGCCGTACCCGCCGAAGACCTGGACACCCAGGTCCGCGACGCGCACGGCCGCCTCACTCGCGAACAGCTTGGCCATCGACGCCTCGGAGCCGAACGGCTGCCCACGGTCGATCAGGTCGGCGACCCGCCACACCATCAGCCGGGCGGCGTCGGTGGTGACCGCCATGTCGGCGAGCATCTCCTGCACCAGCTGGTGCCCGGCGATCGGCTTGCCGAACTGGGTCCGCTCCCCGGCGTACCGGATCGACGCCTCCAGCGCGCCCCGGGCGATGCCGACACAACCGGCGGCGACCGACATGCGCCCCTTGTCCAGCGCGGACATGGCGACCTTGAAGCCTCGCCCGACGTCGCCCACCACCGCGTCGTCCGCTACCCGGACGTCCTCGAAAAGCAGTTCGGCAGTGGGCTGACCGCGGAGGCCGAGCTTGCCGTGCACCTCACGGCGGATGAAACCCGCCGTGGAGGTCGGGATCGCGAAGGCGGTCACGCCGCGCGGCCCCGGCTCGCCGGTCCGCGCGAACACCAGGGCGACGTCGGCCCAGGTGCCGTTCGTGATGAACATCTTCGAGCCGTTGAGCACCCAGCCGTTCCCGTCGCGGGTCGCCCGGGTGGCCAGGTTGCCGGCGTCCGAGCCGGTGTCGGGCTCGGTCAGCGCGAAGCAGCCCAGCGCCTCGCCGGAGCACAGCTTCGGCAGCCACTGCTCCTTCTGGGCCGCGGACCCGTACGCGAGCAGCGACTTCGCCACCAGGCCGAGCGAGACCGAGACGAGGCCGCGCACCGCGGAGTCGCCCCGTCCGAGCTCCTCCAGCGCCAGGCAGTAGGCCAGGTGGTCCATCCCGGAGCCGCCGTGCTCCTCCGGGATCGTCAGCCCGAGAAATCCCACCTTGCCCAGCTTGGCGATGATCGCGCGATCGACCGACTCGGCCCGATCCCACGCCGCGGCGTACGGCACGACCTCGGAGTCGACGAACTCCCGAGCGACCTCGCGGAGCCGAACGTGATCGGGGGTCAGGCCGAGATCCATGAGCGCCTCCGTCGCCGAACACTGTTAGGTGACCGTTAGGCTAAGCCTGGCCGGCGACCGCAGGCAAGACGGAAGGGGAGGTGCGCATGGCCCGCCCCAGCAGCCCACTGCTGACCCGTGAGCGCATCCGCGCGGCGGCACTGGCGATGGTCGACCGCGACGGGCTGGACGGCCTGTCGATGCGGCGACTCGCCGCTGACCTGGGCGTTCGCGCCGCCTCGCTCTACGGGTACCTGGCGACCAAGGAAGAGCTGCTCACCGACCTCGCCGACGAAGTGCTGACCGGCGTCGACAGCAGCGGGTTCGCCGACGGGAACTGGCGGCTGGGCCTGACGGTCTGGGCCCGGTCGTACCGGGAGGCGCTGGCCGCCCACCCCAACCTGGTGCCGTTCCTGGCGCACTCGCCCGGACGGCGTCCGCAGGCGCTCAAACACGCCGACGCCGTCCACGGTGGGCTGACGTCGGCGGGTTGGCCGCCGCGCTACGCAACGATGATCGGCGCCTCGACGAAGTACCTGGTCGTCGGAGCAGCGATGACGTCGTTCTCCGGCGGGTTCGCCGACGACGTCGAGGTCTACGTCGGGCGCTACCCGAACCTGAGTCAGGCGCACCTGCTTGCGGGGCACGAGGAGATCGACCGGGACAGTTTCGAGCTGGCGCTCACGGCCTTCCTGGACGGGCTGAGCCGCCTGCACGGACAGGTGGCGCGGAACGATTCAGCTCCGGGCGTACGATCCGGCTCGGACGGCCTAGCTTTCCCGGAGTAGTAAGGACCCCCGATGAGTGAATCCCGGTCCGACGCCGACGGTGTCGAGGACGACGGCGTGCTCGACCCGGCCGACAGCCTCGACGACGACGACCTGCGCAGCGATCTCCTCGACCGAGGCATCGATGCCGGTGACCGCTACCGCGCGTCCGATCGGTTCGGCACCACCGCAGCGGAGCAGGCCCGCGGCGAAAGCCTCGAGCAGTTGCTGGCGGAGGAGGAGCCGGACGTCAGCGCCGAGTTCGACGACGAGGACGAGGACGTCCCGGCCGACCTCGGCTCGTCGCCGCAGACCCGGGCCGGCCGCCTGGTCCAGCCGGACGAAGGCTCCCACGAGGACCAAGACTCCGAGGTCTACGCGCGGGACGCCGGGATCGACGGCGGGGGCGCGAGCGCCGAGGAAGCGGCCGTCCACCTGGTGGACGAAGACCGCTAGGGCCCGGCCGACACCCGAATTTTCGGGAAAACCACCCGCTCGGGGCCGGCCATCGTGGAGCGGTCGCGGCAAACGAGGCGGCTCCGCCTGCTTGGCAGAGGCAGTCGCCGGATGGTTGTCGCGCTCTCCGGGTGACGCGCCGGATGGTTGTAGCGCCCTCGGGGTGACACACCGGGTGGTTGTCGCGCTTCCGGGGTGGCGCACGCAGTGGTTGTCGTGAATTCCGGACCATGGCACGGGAAGCGCGACAACCATCTCGGCGGCACCCGGGAACGGCGCCAACCATCCCCACTGACAGCGCATGGGCTTAGGCGTGCCCGGGGGTTAAGGGCAGCTAACGGTGGGGGCTGGCGGGGGCGGTGGCCGGTAGCGTGGCCGGTGTGGAGCCTGTTGATCCGGTGCCGGGCTGGTCGGTACCCCCGAAGCCCGCGTCACCGCACTCAGCGTTACCACCGCACCCCGAAGGGCGACCAAACCGCACCCGCATCGTCCTGCTCGCGGGCGTTGTCGCCGTTGTGCTGCTCGGGATCGTCGGGGTGACCACCGCGCTGGTGGTCCGCCCGGACTCCGAGCCGACCCAGCTCCGCGCCGAATCAGTACCGTCCGACGAAGCGAGCACACCAGGCACGCCGGGCGCCGAATCGGACCCTGGTCAGGCGGCGGCCGGCCAGCCGCCCCACCCGTCCACCGAGTCGTCGTCGACGGCCGGGGCGTCGCCGAGCACGGGCTCCTCCGCCGCGGCACCCGCCCCCAGCACCGGTCCGGCCGCCCCGGCGCCCGCCCCGACGTCGCAGGCCCCGACCCCGAAGGCACCGGCCCCGAAGCCTCCGACCTCGAAGGCACCGGCCCCGAAGCCCCCGGCCTCCAAGAAGCCGACGACGAAGCCTCCCGCTCCGAAGCCTCCCGCCCCGAAGGCCCCGGAGATCAACAAGGCCGTCGCCAAGTCCGGCACCCGCGGCGCCGGGCCGTGCTCGACCAAGCTCGCCGCCGGGTACGGCTGCCTCCAGACGTACGGCGACGTCTGGTGGGTGTACGACACCAAGGCGGACAGCCACTCCGCGGTCGTCTTCTGGGAGGTCGGCTCCGGCACCGCGAAGCGCACCGGCCAGTGCGCGAACTCGATGGGCAACGGCAAGATCGGCGTCTGCAACAAGAACTACGCCGAGGGCACGAAGGGCCGGGCGAAGGTCTGCATCATGGACTGGGACACCAAGCAGGTTCACCAGTGCACCGCGTACTTCTCGTTCAAGACCGGCTGAAGTCGAGTAACTGACACCACACACCAAGTCGCCCGCAAGTCGTCACGAAGTACCCCGCGAGACCGTCCTTGGGACACCAACTCGCTCTAAGGGGTACCTCCCATGTCCCGCTTCCTCTACCGCGTCGGCGGCGCGGCAGCCGCGCACCCGTGGCGAACGATCGCCGGCTGGCTCGTCGTCCTCATCGCCGCGCTGACTCTCGCCGGCGTGGCCGGCGGAACACCGCACGACAACTACAACGTGCCGGGCACGTCCTCCCAGCGCGGCACCGACCTGCTGCGTGAGGCGTTCCCGACGTTCGCCGGCACCGACGCCCGGGTCGTCGTCCACGGCGAGCAGCTCGACCCGGCGCTGCTGACCGCGCTGGGGAAGCGGCTGGCCGACGTCGAGCACGTCGGCACCGTGTCGCCGCCCCGGGTGTCGGGCGACCGCGACACCGCGCTGTTCTCCCTCACCTACACCGTTCCGGTGACCGACTTCCAAGGATCCGAGGCACTGGACGCGCTGGAAGGCGCGGCGAAACCCGCCACCGACGCCGGCCTCCAGGTCGAGTTCGGCGGTCAGGTGGCCGAGAACATCGGCTCGGTGAGCGGTATCGCGGAGGCGATCGGCATCGTCGCCGCGCTGATCATCCTGCTGCTCGCGTTCCGGTCGGTGGTCGCCGCAGGGCTGCCGATCGCCGTCGCGATCGTCGGACTCGGCATCGGCTCGGCGGCCATCCTGCTGTTGGCCGCCGTGAGCGACGTGAGCACCACCGCTCCGACCGTCGCGTCGATGGTGGGGTTGGGCGTCGGCATCGACTACGCGCTGCTGCTGGTGACCCGCTACGCGGAAGGCGTGCGCTCGGGTCTGGACCCCCGGGTCGCTGCGGCGACCGCCACCGCGACCGCCGGCACGTCGATCGTCGTCGCCGGGGTCACGGTGCTGCTGTCGCTGTTCGGCCTGGCGTTCGCCGGCCTCGCGACCTACCGATCCTTCGGATCGGCGACCGCGCTGGTGGTGGGCTTCGTGGTGCTCTCCGCGGTGACGCTGGTGCCCGCGCTCTGCGGCCTCGCCGGTCGCCGCGTCCTCCCCCGTCGCGAACGCAAGAACATCGACGCCGTCCCCAGCACCGCCGCAGTTCACCCAGCCACCAGCGGGCGCAAGGCGGGGGCGCGCGCCGCCGGGACCCCGACTACCAGCGGGGGCCCGGCGAAGCCGGGGCTGACCGCGCGGTGGGCCGCCCGAGTGGGCCGCCGTCCGCTGCCGTGGGCGCTGGCTGCGCTCGCGGTCCTGCTCCTGCTCGCCACCCCGATGCTCGGCATGCGGACCTGGCCGCAGGATGCGGGCAGCCAGCCGACCAGCAACACGTCCCGGCAGGCCTACGACCTGATCGCGGCGGAGTACGGCGAGGGCGCGAACGGACCGCTGCTGGTCGCGGTGGACCTGACCGAGCTCCCGGCGTCCGCGCTGCCCGAGCTGGCGGCCCGGCTCGCAGCGGATCCGGGTGTGGCCGCGGTGGCACCGCCGGTCGTCGCGCCCAGCGGAGACGCCGCGGTGATCACCGTCGAGCCCGAGTACGGGCCGCAGGACGAGCGAGCCTCCGCTCTCGTCGACCACCTGCGGGCGGACGTGCTGCCCGACGGCGCTGAGATCACCGGCCTCACCGCGGTGTTCCGGGACATCGCCGCGTTGCTCTCCGACCGGCTCTGGCTGGTGGTCGGGGTCGTGGTGGCACTCTCCCTGGTGTTCCTGCTGGTGATGTTCCGCTCGGTGGTGGTGCCGGTGAAGGCGGCGGCGATGAACCTGCTGTCGATCGCGGCGGCCTACGGCGTCATCACCGTGGTGTTCCAGTGGGGCTGGGGTGCGGAGCTGCTCGGCCTGCCGCACGCGGTGCCGGTCTCGACCTGGGTGCCGCTGCTGATGTTCGCGGTCCTGTTCGGACTGTCGATGGACTACGAGGTGTTCCTGCTCTCGCGGATCCGGGAGGACTGGCTGCGCACCGGCGACGCGCACGGAAGCGTGGTGCGCGGGTTGGCGGCGACCGGCCGGGTGATCACCGGTGCGGCGCTGATCATGGTCGCGGTGTTCGTGGGCTTCGGGCTGGACCCCGATGTGACCGTCAAGATGATCGGCGTCGGCATGGCCACCGCGGTCGCGGTCGACGCGACGATCGTCCGGATGGTGCTGGTGCCGGCGACGATGGCGCTGCTGGGCCGGGCGAACTGGTGGCTGCCGGGATGGCTGGACCGGATCCTGCCGAAGGTGGACCTGCACACCGAGGAGGCTCCGCCCGCCCCGACCCGCGAACCCGAACTGGCGACCGCCCGCTGAAAACAAGAGGTCGGCCCGGTACCCCTCGCACCGGGCCGACCTCGGTGTTGCGTTTCCTGCCTTGCTGCGCCCGCCGGTAGTCCGGCAGCACCATTCTGCGCGGGACTCGTGTGAACGGTGATCAGCCGCGTGACTGATCAGTCAGGGCGATACGCCCGAGCCGCCGGGACACCCGCCCGTGGGCACCGCCTGAAATCTGGCCCGTTGTGGACCTATCGCCGGGCTGCGATAGGTCAACTTTCTGTGGTCAGTCCGCGGCGGCGACTGCGGCCACCGCGACGGCTGCTTGGCGCAAGTCAGCCGCGACCCGCTCGGGGTCGGGGTCGGCCAGGTATTGGAGCAGTAGCCCGTCGACGAAGGCCGCAACGAGCCGGGCCACCTGGTCGGTCGGCAGGCGGAGCTCCCACCCGGCCAGCTCCAGCGTCTTGGCGATCCACGCTTCGCGCCGCTCCTCGTTCCACCGGGCGAGGTTCCCGGCGAGGCCTTCCCGCACCGCGTGCAGCGTCACCTCGAACCGCGCGAGGTGGGCGCCGGGCTCCTGGTCGACCACCTGCTGCCACAGGTCGTGCAGCGCGTCGGTCAGCCAGTCGACGAACCGCTGGTCCGGCCCACCCACCGACAGCGCCGCGTGGCGAGGAGCGGCCAGCATCTCCTCGACGACGGCCCGGAACAGCGCCTCCCGCGTACGGAACACGTGCTGCAGCGTGCTCAGTGCGATCCCGGCCTCGTCCGCTACCGCCCGGAGCGAGGCCCTGGCCAGGCCCCGACGCTCCAGCACCCGGCGCGCTGCCAGGACGATCTGCCGTCGCCGGACCGCGGACGAGACGTACGGCACGAGACCTCCTGACGCGGGGCCGACAGCCGGTCACCCCGCGTCAGTGTTCAACAGACTGGGATGGACCACTAGGCCCTGTTTGGGAGTGATCCGGCGCCCGCCGAGGAGTCAGGCTCCGGACAGTCGGCGCGGACCTGCGACAACCGCCCGTAGGCTTCCGATCCATGGTGCGGTTGAGCGTGCTCGGCCCGCTACGAGCCGAGGTCGCCGACCGCCCGGTGGAACTCGGCAGCCCGCGGCAGCGCGCGGTCCTCGCCCGATTGCTGAGCGCCCGTGGCCACGTCGTCTCCACGGAGCGTTTCGTCGACGATCTCTGGCAGGGCGAGCCACCCCCGAAGGCACTCGCCGCCCTCCAGGTCTACGTCTCGCACCTCCGCCGGGTGCTGGAGCCAGGCCGGGCACCGCGGACGCCGGCCCGCGTGCTGGTCAGCGCACCTCCCGGATACGCATTGCGGCTGGACGAGGACGACGCCGACGCCTGGCGGTTCGAGCGGTTGCTCGACCGCGCGGGCACCGCAGCGGACCCGGCCGACGTCGTGGCTCTGCTCGACCGCGCGCTGGCCCAGTGGAGCGGCCCGGCGTACGCGGAGTTCGCCGACGAGCCGTGGGCGCTGCCGGAAGCCGAGCGGCTGGAGGAGCTACGCCGGGTCGCCGTGGAGCGGCGCGCCGAGGCGATGTTGACGCTGGGTCGCAACGCCGAAGCGGTGGCCGACCTCGACCATCACGTCCGGGCCCATCCGCTGCGCGAGGACGCCGTCGGGTTGCTCGCGCTCGCGCTCTACCGCACCGGTCGGCAGGCCGAGTCGCTCGCCGCGCTCCGGGAGGCCCGTGCACGGCTCGCCGACGAGCTGGGCGTCGATCCGGGTCCGGCGCTCCGCGCACTCGAAGCCGACGTCCTGGCCCAGTCACCGTCCCTCGACGCCGCTCCGGTCGTACCGCCGAGCCCGGCTCCGATCGAGGTGGCCGCTCCGCCTCCCGCGGGGCCGAGCCGGCCCGCGTCGCTCGTCGGGCGGGACACCGAACTCGCCCGGCTGACCGCCGCCGCCGACGCCGCCGCGGCGGGCGCGTTCCGCGTCACCTGGGTGGGCGGCGACCCCGGTGCGGGCAAGTCCACACTCGCCGCGGCGCTCACCACCGCACTGGCCGAATCGGGCTGGCAGGTCGTCCGCGGACGCTGCCCCGAGGTCGACGGCGCCCCGCCCGCCTGGGCCTGGAGCGAGGTGGTGCGCGCCCTCGTCGACGGCGTCGACGGTGACCTGGCGGCCCGGCTGAGGCCGCTACTCCAGCAGGAACCCTCCCGGTCGGAACCGACGGTGCCCCCGTTCTGGCTCGGCCGAGCCGTCGCCGAGCTGCTCGCCACGCTCAGCGCGTCGATGCCGCTGTTGGTCGTCCTGGACGACGTGCACCGCGCCGACGGCGAGACGCTGCAGTTGCTCCGGATCGCCGCGTCCGAGCTGGTCGGACGCCCGGTGCTGGTCGTCGCGACCTACCGTCCGGCCGAGGTGAACGACGAGCTGCGGACCTGCTGGGCCGCGCTCGCCGGCCCGCACGCCGATCGGCTGGACCTCGGCGGACTGCCCGAGGGCGACGTCGCTGAGCTGCTGCGGCGTCAGGGCGCACCGACCGACGAGGCCCTGGTGCAGCTGGTGACCCGACGGACCGGCGGCAACCCGCTCTTCGTCTCCGAGACCGCGCGGCTGATCGCTGCCGAGGGTCCGGCCGCCGCGGCGCACGCCGTCCCCGCCGGCGTCCGCGACGTGCTGCGTCGCCGCCTGGCGCGGCTGCCGGGCCCGGCCCGCGCGGTGCTGCGCACGGCGAGCGTGCTCGGCGTCGACGTGGACGTGGACGTGCTGCTCGCGCTGGAGTCCGAGGGCGAAGAGGCGGTGCTGGACGCCCTGGAGGCCGGCGTCCTCACCGGGCTGCTCGTCGAGCCAGAGCCGGCCTCTCCAGCCCTACACCCCCCGCCCACCCACCCTTATTCGGAATGGCAAACGTCGACTGGCACCGTCCGCTTCGCGCATGCGCTGGTGCGGGACACGCTTTACGAGGACATCCCCCGGCTGCGCCGGACCCGGCTGCACGGCCGTGCGCTGGCCGCCCTGGAGGCGGTGCGGCCGGGCGACCGGGCCGGGCTGGCGCACCACGCGCTCGCGGCGGCGACACCGGCCACCGCGGTGCGGGCCGCCGTACTGGCCGCCGAGGCCGCACGGGCCGCGTCGGTGTTGTCGGCGCACCAGGAGGCGGCCTCGCTGCTGAGCCGCGCCCTGGACGCGCTGGACCTCGACGCCGGAGCGGCGGACGCCCAGCTCCGGGTCGACCTGCTCTGTGCGTTGGTCTCCGCCCAGGGACACGCGGGCAACGTCCTCGGGGCGCGGCTGACGCGGCAGCGCGCGATCGCGGCCGCCGAGAAGGTGGGTCGGCTGTCGACGATCGCGCAGGCGTACGCGTCCTTCGATGCACCGGTGATCTGGAGCGTCCGGGAGAACCGCTCGGTGGATCGGCCGTTCGTCGACGGCTTGGAGGCGATCCTGCGCGGGCTACCGCCCGATGACCCGACCACCGCAGAGCTGCGGTGCCAGCTGCTGGCGACGCTCACGGTCGAGCTCGAGGGCATCGACCCGGACCGCGCCCGGCCGAGCAGCGACGAGTCACTCGCGATCGCCCGGCGGATCGGTGACCCGCAGCTCCTCTGCCGATCGTTGAGCGCGCGCTACTACGTCCAGGTGGCGCCCACCCGACGGCACCAGCTGGGCGACCTCGGCGCGGAGTTGCGGGACGTCGCCACTCAGGCGGGACTGACCGGCTACCGCGCCCAGGGCCACCACATCCTGTTCCAGGTAGCGCTGAGCACGCCGTTCCTCGACGACCTGGAGAAGGCGCAGTACGAGGCCGACCGCGCCGTGGAGAACTCCAGCACCGGCCAGCTCGGGCTGGCGCTCGGTGTGGTGCGGATGTTCCGCGGGCTGCGAGCCTTGATCGCCGGCCGGTTCGACGAAGCAGCGACCGAGTACGCCGGCGTCATCGCCCAGCTGCGTCAGTTGGGCGCGCCGAACGCGGCCGGCGTCGAACAGCTGACGCTCTACACGGAAGGGCGGGCCAGGCGCGACGCCGCCCTCGTCCTGAGTCTGGTGGAGCCGATCGGGCAGATCTACGCCCAGGAGCCCTACCTGGTGTCCGAGCCGTACACGCGGCTGCTGCTGCACGCCGGGCGGGTCGAGGACGCGCGGGCGGTGTGGCAGCCCGGATCGCCGGTGCCGCCGGACTACTACTGGCTGCTCTGGATGGCGTTCCGTGCCGAGAACGCGCTCGGCCTCGACGCGGCGGACGTCGCGGCGGACTGTTACCGAACCCTACTGCCGCACACCGGAATGCTGCCGGGCATGTCGAGCGGGTCGGTGACGCTCGGCCCGCTGGACACAACGCTCGGCGATCTGGCCGCGTACCTCGGCGACCCGGACGCCGCCCACCGGCACTACCGCGACGCCGTGCGGACCGCCGAGCTGCTGCGGTCACCGCACTGGGTCACGGAGGCGCAGGAGCGTCTGGAGCGTCTGACCCGGTGGCGACGCGCCGGCGGCCCGGCTCCGTGGTCGCAGCCGCTGCGCTGAGCAGCGCGTCCACCAGGTACTCGTGGTCGGCGGCGGTGAGGTACCGCACCGCGGCCGCGAAGACCACCTGCTCCTCCTCGGCGACGTGCTCCTCCAGCAGGTCACGGAGCTCGACCGCCACCGGTCCGAGGCCCGGACCGTTGCTTTCGTCGGCGATTCGGTCCAGCACGGCGTGGAGCGCCCGGTGGTCGTCGCAGAGCCCGGCGAGCTCGACGGCCGCACCCGCCCGTTCGATCAACACCGGCCAGACGACGTCGTCCTCGGCGGCGAGATGGGCGCGGATCGCGGCCGTCAGCAGCCGGGCCGAGGCGGGGTCCGGAGCCGCGGCCAGGTCCCGGGCGCCCCGGACCAGCGTGGCGTGGACGTCGGCGAGCGCGGAGCAGAGATCGAGCGGCATGGTGGGCTCCCGGGCGGAGGGGCAGAGCGGGCCCAGCGTCGGTCTTCGCGCTAAGCGGTGGCTTTCCGCCGACTTGGCGCCCGCTGCGGAGTGCGGTGGTGCGGGGTGCCTGCGTAGCCCGAGACGCTTACCGTGGGCACATGACTGTGCTCCCGCTCCCCGACGAGCTGCTGCTCCTCGGCTACGACGACGCCGCAGGCAAGCCGCTGATCTCCGCGACCACCCTCGACCTGGGGCTCGCGGGCGCGGTGCTGGTGGAGCTCGCCCTCGCCGGTCGGATCGAGGTCGACGACAAGAAGGTCCGGGTCATCGACTCGACGCCGGTCGACGACCCGATCGTGGAGGCCGCCCTGGACCGGATCCGGGCAGCCACCAAGCCGCGGGACCCCTGGAGCTGGCTCACCACGCTGAGCAAGGGCTTGCGGGAGAAGGTCCTCGACCGCTTGGTGGAGACCGGCGTCGTGGAGCGGGAGGAGAGCAAGGTCCTCGGGCTGTTCCGGGTGGTCCGGTACCCCGCGCTGAATCCCGCTCCGGAGACCGCCGCGCACGGTCGGCTCGACGCCGCGGTGCGGCACGACGATCTGTCCGGGCGGCACACCGTGGCGTTGGCCTCGCTGGTGCGCGCCGTCGACCTCGGGCCGAAGCTCTTCCCCGACCTGCCCGCCAAGGAGGTCAAGGCCCGGCTGGACGAGATCGCCGAGGGCGAGTGGGCCGGCCAGGCGGTCAAGGACGCGATCGCCGCGATCCAGACCGCGCTCACGGCCGCGACCTCAGCGGCGATCGCCGTCACGATCACGACTTCGGCGAGCTGACCCGAAGTAGCCGGATGTTCGTCCGGAATGCCAACGGGGTACTGACCGGGCAAGGGAATGACGGCCGCACCCCCGCCGGTCGCAGGGACGCGTACCGGCCGGCCGCCACCGGCACGAAGAGGAGAGCCCGATGCCTGTCCAGTACCGGAAGCAGCACTCGTTCGGCCCTATCAAGATCAACATGACGCAGAACGGCATGTCGTCCTGGTCGTTCAAGCTCGGTCGCTGGTCGTGGAACTCCCGGACCAAGGAGCAGCGCTACGACCTGCCGGGTCCGTTCACCTGGCGCAGCGGGGGTCGGCGCCGCCGCACCAACTGACCACCGCACTCCGACGGCGGGCCCTCACCGGGCCCGCCGTCGTCGTGTCAGAGCAACTTCGCGTCACCGACCGGGAAGTGGTCCAGCACGAGGTCGAGCGCCGGGGTCGGCGGCGCCGGCTCCTCGACGGCGGCGGTGGCGGCCAGCGCGTCCGCGTAGGCGTCGTGGCCGAGCCAGGCCAGCCACGCCCGCAGTACCTTGTGGACCTCCTCGGGTCCGACCAACGGCTCCACCGGCGTGGGCAGGTCGACCGGGTGCAGCAGGAACGCCGTGGTCTGTGGACCGCCGAGCCCACCGTGCGAGCCCACCAGCGGCTCGAACGCGGCGACCTCGTCGGTCTGCGGGTCGTGCAGGCTGTTGACCATGATGTCCGCGACGTGCGGGAAGGTGTCGGCACGCCGGACCAGGGCCGGTGCGTGCGGTCCGAACGGTGCCAGCGGGTCGAGCCCCAGCACCTCGCCGGACTCCAAGTAGTGCGCGCCGTGCCGACCCAGGACGACCGAGCCGCGCGTCTCGGTGCTCAGCAGCAGGAAACCGATGCCGGGGTGCTCGACGAGCGTCGGCAGCAGGTCGGGGTAGGCCGCTTGGATCTGCTCGAGCGTCAGCCGCTCCGGGCGCTCGGTGAAGTAGACGAGGCCGAGGTTGCCGGAGCCGAGCACGAGGATGCCCTCCCGAGCCGCGGCCTCCTCCTCGGCGGAGCGGACCCGCTCACCCGCCATCTCCGGATTGTGTTCGACGGCCGGTACCAGGCGCCGCAACGCACGGGCGGCGAACCCGAGCGCGCTGCCGTCCGGCCCGGTCAGGGCGTCCTCTGTCGCGCGCGGCTGCTGCCCGCAGCAACCCTGCACGATCTGCTCCAGCGTGACGCCGTACCGCTGTGCGAACGTGGCGCCTTGGCTCTGCCCGTGGTCGGAGAGCACGACCAGCCGGTACGGACGCGGCGCGAGCTCGGCGGCCCTGGCCAGGCGTCCGATCTGCTGGTCGATCGAGCGCAGGACGGCCAGCGAGTCGTACCGCTCGATCCCGGAGTGGTGCGCCACCTCGTCGTACCCGGTGAGGTCGGCATAGACGACCGACCGACCGTGCATCATGTCGTCGAGCACGCCCTCCACCACGAGGTCGCGGGTGACCACCGTGGCCAGCGCACGCACCAGCGGGTAGATCCCGCCGCGCGGCACCCGCGGTCGCACGTCCCGGCGGCGCTGCGTCGCCGCGGCGACGACTTCCCTGCCGACGTCGATCAGCGCGCCGGTCAGCGTTCGGACGGCGTTGTACGGGTTCGCGAAGTACCCCTGGTACCCGGCTCCGAGGCGGCCCTTCCGACGACCAGCGCTGCTCAGCGTGACGCTCTTGTGGCTGGCGTCGCCGGTGAAGAGGTTGCCGCGGCTCGCCCCGTCGGCGTGCAGCAGTCCCCGCCCGTCGGAGTGCCTACGTTCGATCTCCGCCGCGTCCGCCGGGCGGTTGCTGACCATCAGGCGCCCGTGGTCCTTCTCGTACCAGCGGAACGCCGGCATGTCCCGGTTCGACCCGTGCAGGATGCCGCATTGCGAGGCACCGGTCTGCGAGGACCAGTCGGTCGTCCACGGCATCAGGCGGTGGGTGCCGTCGGCGAGCCAGCGGGCCAGCGTCGGGGTGTCACCGTCCCGGATCGCCCGCTGCAGCACCTCGTGGCCGAGCCCATCGATCTGCACCATCACCAGTCCGGGGACGTTGCTCGGACGACCCAGCTCGCCCTGCTGGATGCGCCGCCGAGCCCGACGCCGGACCCGGCGGTGGAAGAACTCGTCCTCGTCGACCGCGACGAGGCTGCTGGTCAGTCCGGTGACGGCCGATACCGTGAGCGCGACCAGCAGGCCGGTCGGCGGGCCGGGTAGCCGGACGTCCGGGATCTCGCTCAGACTCAGGTAGACGAGCAGTCCGTTGAGGACGAACGAGCCGAGGCCCAACGTCAGCACCGAGATCGCCAGCGCGAACCGCATCAGGACCGGCCACACGAGCGCGTTGAGCGCGCTCAGCGCCACCGAGATCACCAGCGCGTTCACCGGCCGACCGATGTCGAAGCCGGGCAGCGTCACCGAGAGCGCACCGACCGTACCGGCGCCCACCAACCACACCAGCACCAGACGAGTCGCGGTGCGCCCACCCCGGAGGAGCTGGCGCCCGCCGCTGCGCAGCAGCCGGAAGCGGGTCACGACCGGTCAGCCGACCGGCCCGGCTGCTCCGGCGGAGCCGGCAGATGTCCCTGTGGTCGAGGTCTCGGCAGCCGGTCGCTGTCGCGGCGGTGGTGCCGACTCGCCCCTGGAATCGTCGCCCGCGGAGGACTGCCGCTTGGCTAGCCACCGCTGCACCAACCGCGCGACCGCGGAGACCAGCAGCGTGCCGACGACGGTCACCGCGATGGCGACCAGCGGGTTGGCGAACAGACTGCCGCCGAGCAGCCCCATCACCGCGTAGGCGATCGACCAGACGAGCGCAGCGACCGCCGCGCCGCTCAGGTACCGCGGCCACGGATACCGGATCGCGCTGGCCGCGAACAGCGTCGGCAGCCGGCCACCGGGGATCAAGCGGGAGACGACCAGCACCTGGGTGCCGTTCTCGGTCAGCCGATGACGGGTCTCGGTGAGCCGCCGGCTGCCCTCGGGTGAGTCCTCGGCCATCGACGGCAGGTTGCGGCTGATCAAGCCGGTGACGCCGCGTCGGCCCCAGCGGAAGAGCGCGTAGACCGCGCAGTCACCCAACCAGGCCGACGCCGCGGCCAGCGCGATCACCTGGAGCAGCGAGAAGCCGCCGTTGTGCACGGCCAGCACCGCCGCAGCGCTGACCACCGCACCGGTCGGAATCACCGGAATGATCGCGCCGAGCAGCACGGCAACGACCAGCACCGGGTAGCTCGCGGACGCGGCGTCGGCGAGCCGATCGGGCCAGGCGGTGGCGAGTACGTCGGCGGAGGCGAGCGTGGCCATCATCCCGGCTCCACCCGACACCCGGGCTCGGTGTGCAGGACGCGGGTGGTCAGGCCGAGCTCGGCGACCGTCTGCGCGTATCGCCGCGGGGGGTCGACGAGATGCGCCCGCATCCACCGGCCGATGCCGAACGGGTGCAGCGTCCCCCAGTGGATCGGCACCGCGTAGCGCGGGCGGAGACGGCGGGTGGCCTCGGCGGCCCCGCGCGGGTCGAGGTGGCCGGGCCCCAGGTTCGGTCCCCAACCCCAAACCGGGATCAACGCGACGTCGAGACCGAGCGTGCCCAGGTCGTCCATCTCGTCGAACTGGTCGGTGTCGCCGGCGAAGTAGACCTTGGTCGACGCGCCCTCCACCAGGTAGCCGAGGGCGAGCGCGCGGGGGCCGAACGGTGTTCGGAAGCCGTCGTGCACCGCCGGGGTCGCGGTGATCCGCACCCGTCCGACGTCGTGGAACTTGCCGGGCGAGAGCTCGACGATCTCCCGGAAACCCTTGCGGTAGAGCAACTCTCCAGCGCCCTCGGGAACGATCAGCAAGGTGTCGGTCCCGAGTCGGCGCAGCGAGGCCAGGTCGAGGTGGTCGGCGTGCAGGTGCGAGATGCAGACCGCGTCGACGTCGGCGTGCAGTGAGGGGTCGAGCGGGGCCGCCACGCGACGCAGGACGCTCGCCACCCGGGGCAGCAGCACCGGGTCGGTGAGCACTCGGACACCCTCGGTCTCCACGAGGACCGTGGAGTGCCCGAGGAAGTACATCGTCGGAAGAGGGGCGTCGCTGTTCACTGCCCCCTCCTCCCCACGGTCGGCACGCTCCCTACACGGTACTCCGCAGGGAACAGCGAGCCTGGTCGCGGCCGGGTCACCACCTGGGTCGAAGCGACGCGACGCGGCGGCGCACCGGCATCCACGGTGCGTCGTGGAGGCCGGTGCGCCGCCGCTGCGCGCTACGAGCTGAGGTCGTACGCGGTCTCGGGGATGAACTGTCCGGCGGAGCCGCTGCACCCGTCGGACTCCCCCGGACGCTTGACCCACAGGTACGCCGCCACCTTCGGGTCGCCGGTCGCGGTGGTCGGGTAGCGCCCGAGCTTGCGGCCGGCCGGGTCGCACCACTCGCCACCGGCGGGGCCGGCGCCGTTGCGGGACGTGTCGACCACCATCTGACCACCGCCGAGCGCGGCGAGCACCCGCTTGCCGTAGGAGACCTCGCTGGAGCTGGTGTTGTAGTTCGACGTGTTCAGCGCGACACCGTCGCCGTACTGGGTGGCGCCGGCCCGCTTGGCCCGGCTCGCCGCCTCGCTCGCGTTGATCCAGGCGGAGTGGCCGATGTCGTAGAACACGCGCGCCTTGGGGCTGGACTGCTTGATCACCTTTCCGGCGTACTCCAGCAGGTCCAGACGCTCCTCCTGCTGCCCCTCGGACAGGCAGGTCGTCAAGTGCCCGAGCGCGTCCGGCTCGAGGATGATGATCGACGTGCCGGAGCCCAGGCCGGACGCGAAGTTGCTGATCCAGTTGCGGTAGGCGTCCGCACTGTCGGCGCCACCGGCGCTGGCGCCACCGCAGTCGCGGTTGGTCATGTTGTAGGCGACCAGGACCGGCACCTTGCCCCTGGCGTGCGCCCGCGACGTGTAGCCGCGGACGTCGCTCTCGACGTCGCCCGGGTTGTTCGCGGCGAGCCAGTGCGCCTGCGGCTGCTCGGCGATTCGTTCGCGGATCACGGAGGCCCGAGGGTCGCCCGAGTTCGATTCCACCCACTCGACGGCCTGACCCGAGGGGTCGACGAAGAGCGAGCCGAGCGGACCGGCCGCCGGCTTCGTCGGCTTCGCGGTCGGCGCCGGGGACGCGGGCAAGCCCGGCGGTAGTGCGATCGAGGACGGTGTCGGGGAAGCGCTCTCCGGCGTCTCCTCCGCACCCTCGTCGACGCCGCAGCTCACCCCGTTCAGCGCGAAGTTCGCCGCGTCCGGCGCCTTGCCCTGCGGGTGCCAGCCGGTGAAGCGCAGCGTGAGGGTTTTGCCCGGCTCGAGGCGGACGCTGTCCTCGCCCGCACGGACGGTCACCAGGCCCTCGTCCTGCTGCCAGTCGCCCTCCCAGCCCTTCACCACGGCCTTACCGCCGTCGAAGGACCAGTTGACGTTCCAGTTCTTCACCGGATCTTCGCCGGTGTTGGTCACGGCCACTTCGGCGGAGAACCCCGTCGACCAGGCGTGGCGCACGGTATATGCGGCCGCACACGAATGGTCGGGATCGGTGGTGGCGTTTGCGGCAACCAGGCTGGTACCACCGATCACCACGACGGAGCCGAGCGCAGCGGCGCCCACTCCTGCGGTGAGAACTCGGCCGTTCGCACGTTCACGGCGGTGCCGAGCGAGGTACGGGCCGGCGCGTAAACCGGCCCGGCGAAGCAGGCCGGCACGTGGAGCGTCGGTCATGGCTCTCATCTTGGCGTTCGTGACGAGCGGCGCCCACTGTCGCAGGCGGTACTTAGTGAGGTGTTAAGGGATCATTACGCCACGGAGTGAACCAACTCCACAGAGTTGCACCACCGATTCGGACTGAAACCTATAGACCACTCCAATTCGCTGTGTCGCACGTTGACGGCGAGATAGCTGCGACAAGGACGGTCGGTTTGACCTTAATGGTCAGCACGACACGCTTCGCGTATCACGGGGCGGTAACTTGGCATTTAGCCGATTTTGTGGTTCTGTCGTTTTCGTCCGTTCACCGCGGACCTCGCGCCCGGCTACGCCGAATCCTGCCTCGGGCGACGAGGACTTCGAACCTCGGGCAGGAGCGGGGGACCCACTTCCGGCGTCGAAGTTGACGCCTTGGGGTGAAGCCACGCACTGCGTGGCCGGGCCGACTCAGCCCGAACCCGACAGCTCACCTCGTAGGCGTGGAGAGGGTCGGATATGTCTAAGGAGTCTTCCCATCCCACCCAGCTCAGCGCCGAAAGCCCGCCTCGCGCGGGCGGACGGCATCGGGCGCCACGGCGCCTGAGCCCGCTCGGTCGAGGCCTGGCACTTGCCGTGGCCACCGGCCTAGCGGGGATCACACCGCTCGTCGCCGGAGTGTCACCGGCCCATGCGGATGTGAACTGGGATGCGATCGCGCAGTGCGAGTCCGGTGGACGATGGAACATCAACACCGGCAACGGCTACCACGGCGGTCTGCAGTTCAGCCCGTCCACGTGGCGGGCGTACGGGGGCGGCAAGTACGCCGGTAGCGCGCACAACGCCAGCCGTTCCGAGCAGATCACCGTAGCCAGACGCGTTCTGCGTGGCCAGGGCATCGGCGCCTGGCCAACCTGCGGCCGAAAGGGCTACACCAAGACCCGGTACCGCAGCGGCTGGTCCGACCAGGCCAGCCGGAGCTACAAGCGACAGGGGTACACGAAGAAGTACTCGAAGCGGAGCTGGGAGAAGTCCAGCGCCAACGAGTACACCGGGTACCGGTCACACCGGTCCAAGAGCTACCGCTCGTCCAGCAAGCAGTCCTGGCGCGAAGGATCGACCGAGAACCGGTCGTACCGCGGGCAGGCTTTCCGGAAGCGCAGCACGGTCGCCGTGCCGCGGAGAGGCGTGACGGCTCTCTCCCGGCCGACGGAAGTGCGTGACTTCGTCGCGCTACGCCAGTTCAGCCGGGCTCAGCGCCCGGCACCGGCTGAGTCACGTTTCCCGAGCTACCTGGTTCGTCCCGGCGACAGCCTGCTGCTGATCGCCACCGAGCACCGGGTGAGCTGGCAGTCGCTCTACGCAAGGAACCGCAGTGTGATCGGCGGCAATCCGAATGTCATCCACCCGGGGCAGAAACTCCTGATCGGATAGTGCTCGGAACGGATCGCTGATGACAGAACACCGATGACAGATCGCCCAGAACAGGGAGCCCCGGTCGACCGACCGGGGCTCCCTGGCGTCTGCCACCGGGCAGTTGCCGAGGCCTAGGCAGCCGCGGCGACGGTGGGAGGGTGGACCGACCTGACGGCCGACTCGGGCTGAACGGAGGACTGCGAGTAGTCGGCGTGCCCGCCATCATGGCTCTTCGCGCAGGTCGGCGGGTGGGCGCCCGACGGTGCTGCGGCCGGATGACCACGAAGGAGTGCCATGTCGGCCACCCCCGGCGCGGTCGCCGACGAGCTGAGCACGTTGCTCGGTCGGCTACATCGGACGCTGCGACGCGCCGCCCGGAGCGACCTGCCGGACGAGCCACTGCCCGCCGCACAGATCGAGGTGCTGCGCGTGGTCCAGGCGCAGCCGGGCATCGGTGTGAAAGCAGTGGCCACCGCCCTGGGGACCGCTCCCAACACGGTCAGCACGCTGGTCGGCGACCTGACCGCGAACGGGTACCTCGACCGCTCCCCCGATCCGGGGAACCGGCGGGCGGTGCGGCTCACCGTGACGCCTACCGCGACCGGCCTGATCAACGGCTACACCGACCACCGACGGCGGATCGCGCTCGCAGCCGCCGATCAACTCGACCAGGCCGACATCGACGCTCTGGCCGCGGCCCTGCCCGCGTTGAACCGCCTCCTGACCCTGTTGGAGGGTTAGATCGCGCTTTCGAGCTCGCCGGGCTCGAAACGCGGCCTAACGCGCCGTGCGCATCAGCGTGACCGGACTCTCGGGGGCGTCAGGGGTGAACCGGGCGACGCCGATCTCGCCGTAGGTCGGATCGACGACCGGAATGTCCCGCCGCTGTTCGGACGCGGCCACGATCGCGGCCGCCTCCCGGGCGGTGAACCAGCCCGCGGTCTCGGTGCTGGCCTCCTCCTGCCGCATCACCTCGACGTTGGCCCGGTTGCGCTGAGCCTCGATCGAATCGTCCGGGTAGAAGCACGCCCAGCCGACGATCTTGCCGCCCGACTGGACCGGCGTGTCCACGCGCGAGCGGTACGCCCCCAGGACGGCGCGTGCCTCCTCCGGCCGGATCGCCCCGATCTCCTGGTAGCCGCCCGGCGGACCCGGGTCCGCGGCCTCCGGGACGACCGGCAACGGCCGGGTCAGGTCGGTCGCGTGCGAGGCGCGCGCCGGGGTGGTGCGGAACGGCTCGACGTTCTGGTCGTCCCACCAGCTCACCGGCGCCGTCGTGGGAGGCGCCATCGCGGGCGGGGCCATCGCGGGCGGGGCCATCGCAGGAGGGACCATCGGCTCCACCGCCGGAGGCGAAGGAACCGGCGGCTCGAACCGAGACACCTGCTCGGGCGGCGGAACCACCATCGGCTGCCGCGTCGGCAAGCCGGGTGCCGCCGCGGGCCCGATCACCGGAGGGCCCGGCTCCGCGACCGGCTCGCCCGGCAGCTCCGCTGCCGGCCGCACCGGCCCGGACCCAACCGGCGCAGCGGCAACCGGGGCAGGCGAGGTAGGGGCAGCCGGGACCGGATCGGGAGCAGGAGCAGCGGCCGGAGACCTCGGCGCGAGGCCCGGCAGCAGCGTCACCGGATGACCGTTCGGCAGCGCATCCGCGGTCGGGATCGTCGGCGCGTCGCCGACCCACGGCATCACCACGTCCGCGGCACCGGGCAGGTCCTCGACCCGGGCGACGGTCGGGGCTTCCCCGATCCACTCGTCCACCGGCTCCTCGTCGGGCGCGGACACCGACTGCGGCGCAGGCACGGGCTCCGCCTCCGCGGGCTCGTCCGCAGGCAGCTGGACCACCGGCAACACCACCGTGAGGTCGGTCAGCCCCTCCGCCACCTGGTCCCCGGCACCCTCCTCGGGCGCCCAACCGGCGCTCTCACCCCACTCGGCGGCGCCCTCGTCCCACTCCGTGCCCCAGCTCTGCCCCTCGGCCCACCCCTCGGCGGCCTCTTCCGCAGGCTCCTCCGGGGCCTCGACCGGTTCCGGCGCGAGCAAGCCCCGCGCCTCCTCCGGCAGCAGTCCCAGCTCGTCCATGAGCGGCCACAGCCCGGCGAGCGCCGCGTCCGGATCACGCGCGAACAGCGTCCCGCGCACTCGCCAGAACACACACCCGCCGACGCGTTCGAGCACCGCCTGGCGGCGCATCTCCTCGGCCCAGCGGGCGGCACCTCGATAGCGTCCGTGATCGCACTCGATCGCGAGCCGCCGACCGTCGGTCGTCGGGATCACGAAGTCGATCCGATGCCGTCCGATCGAGTACTGCACGGCGGGCCGCACCCCGACGTCCAGCAGCCGGCGCAGCACCGACCGTTCCAACTCCGACTCGCAGGCCGCGTAGAGCGTCTCGTCCGGTACCGGCTCGGCGGCCAGTGCGGCCAGCCCGAGTTTCGGCGCCGCGCAGTAGCGCAGCAGGGCCGCCCGGGCGTCGTCCGGGTGGAGGTTCTCGGGGCCGACCGAGTGGAACACCCACATCTGGTCCTTGGCCCGGCTGGCCGCCACGTTCACCCGGCGGTGGTGGTCGGCTCCGGTGAACGCGGCCCGCGCCTCGTCCCGGTCGGAGACGACCAGGCTGAGGAACATCACGTCGCGTTCGGCGCCCTGGAACGTGTACGAGTCGCCGACCTTCAGCGCCCGCCGCGCCATCTCCTGCTCGCCGAGGTGCCGGACCAGCTGCTCGTTGATGTACTGCGCCTGCCCGCTACCGGCCAGGAGGCTCACGACGCCGAACGTCAGGCCCGCGTAGTCCGGGTCGGCGACCAGCCGGCAGAGCGTCGCGACCAGGGCGTCCGCTTCGGCGAGGTTGATCTCCCCCACCCGTTCACGCTTCTCCCGGACGCCCGGCACCCGCACGATCCGCACCGGGTCGAACCGGCCCCGATCGGCTCGCAGCGGCTGAACCGTGCCGTCGTACCACTGCTCGCTGGAGAACGTGATGATCTCCGGCACCGAGCGGAAGTGCTCGGTGAGCATCAGCGGCTCCGGCGACCGCCGCACCGCGTGGTCGTAGAGGCTGGTCGTGACGTCGAACAGCGGCCAGGACGGCAGGTCACCGAGGTGCTCCTGGCCGAGGCGGGTCACGTCGTCGTGAGCGAGGCCGATCGCGTACGGGCCGATCTGCCGGTCGTCACCGACCACGACCGCCCGGGTGCCCAGCGAGAGCACCGGCATCGAGAGCAGGCCGCACTGGCTCGCCTCGTCGACGATCACCACGTCGAACGGCGTCGTACCGCCGGTGAACTGCTGCAGCGCGCGCTCGACCGACATGATCCAGACCGGTACCGCCGCCACCGCCTCGCGCATGTGCTGCTGGGCGAGCGCGGTCCAGCCGGCCGCCCGGCGTCCCGAGCCCTTGCCGACCTTGCGCAGCGCCGCCGCCCACCCCGCCAACGCGTCGCGCGCGCGGTCGTCCATGCGGTGGGATGCGGCCAGCCACGCGGACCGGGTGGCCAGCTCGCCGACCAGCTCGCGAGCGCGATCCCGCAGCGCGTCCGCCTGACGGCCGAGCGCGCCGGTGTCCTCGACGCCGATGACGATGCGCAGCCAGGTGTCCGCCCGCCGCCAGTTCCACGCCTGCTGGGTGACGGCCGGATCCGGCAGCTCGCCCTCGAGCGCGATCCGGCTGGCCCACAGCGGCGCGATCGTGGACAGCTCAGCGTGCAGCTCCTGCCAGCGCAGCATCGCCGGTCCGGCGGCGCGGAGCCGGTCGGCGTCGCCGAGCACCGCGTCCCAGGCCGGGTAGTCGCCGGTCGCCCAGGCACGGTCGAGCTCCCGCCAATGCGGCGACGCGTTCGCGTCGAGCAGCGCGTCGTCGATCAGCGCACGGACCGCCTGCCCCTCCCGCTCGGCGTCGTCGCTGTCGAAGACCACGACCAGCTCGGCGGCGCGGGAGGCGGCCACGGACACCGCGTTGGGGTCGGCCCAGTCGGCGTCGCCGGGCGCACCGGCGCGCAGGAAGTGCTCCAACCGGTCCCGCAGCGTCGGCCAGTACCGCAGGCCGATGTCGACGACCTCGCCGACCTCCCGCAGGTAGCCGCTGATCACCTCGACCGTGCTCGGGTCGTCCGGCGCCTGCGGGCCGTCCAACTCGGCGACGAAGTGGTTCCAGCGTTCGGTGAGGCGGCGGCGCGCCCAGTCCAGCCGGACCGTCGCCAGGGCGGCGTCCACGTCGTCGACGGTGCGCAGCGGCGCACCGTCGACCCGGATCTCGTCCCGGACCTGAGCCAGCCGTCGGTGGATCAGCCGGCTGACGCCGCGCGCCTCCACCAAGCGCACCCGGAGCATGTCCAAGTCCGTCCGCAGCTGCCGGGTATCGGCCCAGAGCTCGTCCGGGATCTGCACCGCACGGCCCGCCAGGACGCTGCGCCAGCGGGCGGTCTCGGTGAGCATCTCGGTGCAGCCGGCGACCTCGGCCCGGCACGTCTCGCGCCACGCCGGAGACACCGCCAGCCGACCGGCCAACCGGCGCTGCCAGGGCAGGTACGCCCGCGCGCGGTGGGCGAGCCGCCAGGCCTCGTCGGCCAGCGCGGCGACGGTCGGGCGCCCGGCGGTCCGCACCGCGGCGAGGTCGACACCGAGGGAGGCCAGCGCACCGACCCGCTGACGCAACGCGTCGCTGTGCTCGTCGGCGCGGGCCAGCCGGTTGCCGTCCGGGAGGGTCTCCCGCTCCGGTAGCCGCCGCTGGGCGTCGACCAGGTCTTCCGGACGGTAGGTGTTGGTCAGCTGGGTGAACTCGACCAACTCGGCCTCGGACAGCGGGAACACGGCCGACGGGTCGATGGCGTCCGGGACGAACGCCAGCCGGGCCTCGTTGGCCCAGAGCCACTCGGCGACCTCCACCGCGGTGGCCTCCGCGCCGTCGAGCAGGAAGGTGCTGCTCTCCCGGTCGGCGACGGCACGCAGGGCCTGGTACTTCCCGGCGAGGTCCTGCTCGGCGGTGTCCAGTGCGCCCCACAGCTCGGCCACGGCCTCGGCGGCGACCTCCTGGTCGAGCGCGCCGGCCTCGGCCTGCAACTGCCGGACGGCGGTCTCCAGCTGCCCGAGCTGCTTCGCGCTCGACCCCATCACGCTGATCGCCAGCGGACGCAGGGCAGGCGGCAGTTTGTCGCGTACCTCGGCGAGCGGCTCGTCCCGGTGCGAGACCACGAGCACCCGCCGACCGTGGGCGACGAGGTGACAGATCAGGTTCGCGATCGTGTGGGTCTTACCGGTGCCGGGTGGCCCCTGCACCGCGACCATGCGCTGCCGGGCGAGCCGGCGGGCGATCGTCTCCTGCTCCAGGTTCGCCGGCAGCGGGAACAGCAGCCGCTCGCCGATCGGCTGCCACTGCTCCGGCGGGTCGTCGGGCAGCTCCAGCGTCGACGGGTCGTCAGCGAGCAGCGCCGCCAGAGATCCGGACGGCACGTGCCCCGCGGCCAGCGCCTCCCGCAGATCACCGAGGAATCCGGAGAGTGCCGTGCGCCGTGGCCGCAGCAGCAGGACGCCGGTATCCCGGATGTGCGGCTCTTCGACCTCGGAGCCCTCGCGCACCACCCGGGGCGGTAACCCCAGCCGGCGCAGCGCCGAGCGGTAGAACTCGGTGCGTCCGGACTGCTCCCACGGGTCGAGCGTGACCGCGCCACCGGGGCCCGCCAGGTCGTTCAGCCGAGCGTCCGGTCCATCGGGTAGCGCCTCGAACGCGTCGGTCTGCAGCCGGAGCTCACCCGTCGGCACGACGGTCAGCGCGCCGGTCTCCGGGTCGACGTCGATCGAGATCGACGCCGCCAGCAGCGGGTCCTCGACGGTCAGTCCACCCACGACACCGGTGAAGACGCCGAAGCCCCAGATCAGTTCGTGGGAGGCCTCCAGCCGCACGGCCGCTTGCCGCAGCTCGACCAGGCGGGCGTAGGCGCTCCGGACGGCGTCCGCTTCGGCGGCGGTCTCGGCCCACGGGCGCCAGAGCCGGTGCACCCACTCGTCGACGGCGGGCTCGACGGCGTCCAGGTCGAGGTCGGCGTCGCGTTCGGCGGCGATCTCCCGCCAGCCCTCCCGCAGCGCCGGCTGCCGACGGGGATCGTCGACCGGGCCGTCGAGCAGCGACCGGACCACCGCAGGCAGGTCCGGCGGTCGAGGCCGCGGCGGTCGCCGCAACTCCAGCCACCGTTCCTCGGCGCGGGGTGCGGGTTCGTCGGTCTCGGACGCGTTGTCGACCTCGGGCACCGGGGAGCCCGCCATCCAGCACCCGGGCCTGCCGGCGGGTAACGCCGACTGCCAGACGACCGACGCCGCGGCGTCGAGAGTGCGCGCCGGACGGGCCGAGAGCGCGCGGACAGCAGACAGGTAATCGGCGAATCGGGACACCCGACTACGCAACGCCTCAACCCGGTCGGTCGCCGCCGCCACAGGAAACACCGCCGTCACTAGCGCCTCTCGATCCCCCACCGGCCTCCGGCCGACCGTACCGGTGAACCCCGTCCGGACGGCAGGGGTCCAGCGCTACCTCACCCGAGCGAATGAGGTTTCATGGGCCACCTGACTGACCAACGACCCATGGCAAGCACAACCGGAGTTCGCGCCCTCGCGACGAGCGAGAATTTACGTCATTCGGCCTCGCGCCCGTTCAGCGACGCGACCCGACGCTCGTAGCGCTCGATCATCGCGGTCAACGCGCGCCGAGAGTCGTCGGTCAGGCCGACGTTCCGGACGCTCGGCCAACTGTCGATCTCGGCTTCGGCGGCGTCGCACCAGTCGAGCATCGCCTCGGCGAAGTCGGCGTAGAAGCGGGCCAGCAAGCCGACGAGGTGCGCCCGCTCCGGGAACGGGCCACCACCGTCCAGATACCCGCGCATCTGCTCGACACCGACGCCGTAGGTCTCGGCGACCGCGTCCCGGGTGGCTCGGACAGCTCGCCGGGCGTCCGCCCGGTCGCCCTGGTCGGCGAGCAGCAGCCGGAGCAACCCCTCGATCTCCAGTTGCGGGGCGGCCGGCCGGGTGGCGAGCCAGTTCCTCAGTGCCTCCCGGCCGGCCGGGGTGATCGCGTAGGACGTGCGCTCCCGGTTGCCCGTGCGCTCGGTGGTGGCGGTGGCGTACTCCCAGCGGACCAGGCGCTTGACCTCGGCGTAGATGTGCGCCTCGCTCCTCGGCCAGAACAGCCGCATGCTGCGTCTGGCCTGGCGGGTGAGGTCGTAGGCGGTCCAGGGGCGGAGCGCGAGCAGGCCGAGCAGCGCGTAGGAGCTGGTGGTGGGTTCGGTGGGCATCGACGGTTGACACTACTCCAAGCTGGAGTAATGGTAGTACTCCAAACTTGAGCATTGGAGGCTCCGTGACCGAACTGCGGCAGGAGATCGAGGCGGCGTTGCCACGGGCGCACGAGCGATTCGTCTCGCTGGTGCGGAGCGTGGATCCGGCCTCGGCGGTCCGGACCGTGCCGGCGTGTCCGGACTGGTCGGCCGCGGACCTGGTCGCGCACGTCCTGACCGTCTACCGTCGCGCGTTGGGCGACCGGCGCCGCAGCGCGACGCCGGAGGAGACCGCTGCGCTGAACGCGCAGTGCCTGGCCGAGACGCCGGAGCGCGGCCTGGCCGCCCTCGCCGATTTGCTCGACGCCGACGGCCCGGCGAGCTTCGCCGTGCTGCGCAGCTTCCCCGACGACCTCAGCTTCCGGTTCCACGGCGGTACCCGCACCACGGTGACGCCGGTGAGCGCGGTGATCCTCGGCGAGGTGCTGATCCACGGTTACGACCTCGCGGAAGCGACTGGCTCCGACTGGGCGATCACACCGGACGAAGCGTCGCTCGTCCTGCACGCGGCGAACCTCCCAGGGCCGGACGGCCTGCCGCCGCTCTTCACGATGTGGCTGGAGCCGGGCGGCGAGACGTTGCTCGCCGCCACGGCCGCCACTGGCGACCCGGTCGGTGCGCTGACGACGCTCTACCGCCGCACCGCGCCGACCACCCCCGAGTTGGTCGCCCTCGCCGGATACCTCCGGCCGCTCTGAGTTACGTCGCCCGCAGCTCGGTGATCGCCGTCGCGCGGCGCAGCAGGAGCAGACCGAGCGCGCAGATCACCAGCGTGACGACCACCGCACCGACGCTCAGCACGGTGAGCCCGCTCCACGGGATCATGTTCTGCAGCTCGACGGTGACCGTCCGCACCGGCGCCTGATGGGCCGGGTCGGCGCACCAGGCGTCGACGTCGACGCCGGTCGGTGGCGTGCAGCCCCCACCGACCTCCTGCTCGTAGACCCCGGGCCCGGCCACGGCCCGGGCCGCGATCGCCCCGGTCGCCGCCGCGAGCAGGACCCCCGGGACGAGCGGCAGCGCGGACTGCCAGAGCAGCGCCCTGGCCAGTACCCCGGTCGGCGTGCCCTGGGCGGTCAGCGCCGCCAGCGTTCGGCGACGTTCCAGTACCTGCTCCACGGTCGCGATGAGCAACCCACCGGCCGCAACCACGATCGCGACCCAGACCGCCAGTTGGGTCAGTGCGAACGCCCGGTCGTAGAACGCGTCCCGCGGCCCGTACTCCTCTCCCACCTGGCGGGAGACCTGCTCCTGGGCGGCCCAGTTGGCGGCGAACACCGCCCGCATCGTGAGCGCACCGGCACCGAGCAGCACGGCCGCGAGCACCGCGGGCAGCGTCCGGCTGGCCGCCCAGGGGTCCGCGACGAGACGACGTCCGGCGAGCAGTAGCGCAGGACTCTTCGCCCGCGATGCGATCCGGCGTCCGATCGCCGCGGAGACCGCTGCACCGCCGGTCACCAGCCCGAGGAGTGCCACCATGAGCAGGACGACCTCCAGCAGCAATATCCACCACAGCCCCAGGTCGGCACCGAACCAGTCGAGGAGCAGGGCGTTGCTGGTCAGGGCGGCCGTTCCGCCGACGAACAGCACGGCGGGCAGCACCCGCGGCGGCTGGCTCGGACGTCGCCGGACCACCCCGAACGGGGTCAGCGTGCTGCGGCGGAGCGCGAGTGCCGCGAGTGCGGCGCCCAGAACCGGCACCACCACCGCGATCGCGAGCAGCGCCCACCACGGCGGGAGCACGTCGGTCGGCAACGGACGCGGTGGCTGCGGCCGGTCGAGCAGGACCCGTCCGATCAGGTAGACCGCGAAACCGATGACCGTGCCGACGGCTGCGGCCAGCCCGGTTTCGGTCGCCGCGACGGCTGCGGCCTGGCCCGGCGTCGCACCGGACATCCGGTAGTCGGCGAGCCGCCGGTCGCGGGCGGGTGCGCCGACCCGGACGCACTGTCCGACGAAGGACAGCACCGGGACGCCGAGCAGCAGGAGCGCCACGGTGACGCCGGGGCGCAGACCGGGCTGGGCGAGCAACCCGTTGGTGTACGGCGCGTCCCCCTCGATCGAGAGCACGGTCGCGGCCGCGAGCAGCAGCAGGGTGGCGAGCACACCACCGAACGCGGTGAGCACGATCCGCAGACCGTCGAGCCGACCTCCGGTGACCGCGAGACGAAGCAGTACGGACGGACGCATCTGTTCAGCCCTTCTCGTCGTCGAACGTGCCCACCGGCTGCGAGTCGTCGTACTCGGCGAACAGCCGGGAACCCGGCCGGGCTCCTGCGGTCGGGGCCGAGGTGAGCCCGTCGTCGGCCACGGTCCCGTCCCAGAGCGCGATCTCGCGCTGCGCGTAGGCCGCGACCTGCGCCTCGTGGGTGACGATCAGCACCGCGGTGCCGTTCTCCTTGGCGACCCTGGTGAGCTGGGTGAGCAGCTGCTCGCCGGCGAGCGAGTCGAGCGCGCCGGTTGGTTCGTCGGCGAACAGCACCCGCGGTTCGGTGACCAACGCCCGGGCCACCGCGGCGCGTTGCTGCTGGCCGCCGGAGAGCTCTCCCGGGTAACGCTCGCCCAGGTCGGCGACGCCGAACCGGTCGAGCCACTCGGACGCCGACCGCAGCGCCGCCTTCCGGCGGGCGCCACCGAGCAGCAGCGGCAGGGCGACGTTCTCCTCCACCGTCAGTTCGGGCACCAGCTGGCCGAACTGGAACAGCACTCCCAGGTCGGTGCGGCGCAGCCGGGAGCGCTCGGACTCAGACATCCGGCTGATCTGCTGACCGCCGAAGTTGACCTCCCCGGCGTCCGGGACGAGCACACCCGCCAGGCAGAGCAGCAGCGTCGACTTGCCGGAGCCGGAGGGCCCGGTGATCGCCACGATCTCGCCGGCCCGGACCGCGCAGGAAACCCCGCGCAACGCGGGCGTCTTGCCGAACGCCCGCACCAGGTCGGTTCCGGTCAGGACGGTCGGGGCGTCGGGGGTGGCGGCGTCGCTCGTCTCGGCGTGAGCAGCGGTCGGGGTCATCGAGGTACCTCCGTCGAAGTCCGGTCGGGGGTGGGAGGGTGGTCGAAGTTGGGCCGGACCTCCTGGCGCAGGGCGCTCATCCGGGACAGGGTCAGGTCGATCCAGCGCAGGTCCGCGTCGAGATGGGCCAGCGCGTAGTCGGCGGCGAGCACCGCGCCGACCGACGCGTCCGCGGCGGTCTTCGCCGCGGTGAAGTCACGCATGCGGGCCAGGTGCGCCCGGCGCTGGGCGCGCAGGTACGCGACCGCGAGGCCGCCCTCCGCACCGGGCGCCTCGTCCGCGAGCAGCGCCGCGACCACCTTGGTGAAGAGCGAGTTCGCGACGTGGGGTGCGGGCGGCTCAACGACGTCCAACCAGTCGCGCAGCGCCGCCCGTCCGGCGTCGGTGATCGCGAAGACCGTGCGATCGGGGCCGTCGACGCGTTCGACGCCGGCCTCCTCGGCGAGTCCGTCGCGGGTGAGGCGTTCGAGCGTCGAGTAGACCTGCCCGAACGCGAGCGGACGCGCTTTCGGGAACCGGGCGTCGTAGGCGCGCTTCAGGTCGTAACCGTGCCGGGCCCCGGTGGCCAGGAGTGCGAGCAGTACCTGTGGCGTGGACACGCCCCCCACTATTCACTGAGTGAATAGAAGCGTCAAGCGACTACTGCACACCGCCTCGCGCAGAGTTCTGGCATGGAGCCCGCTGAGGGCGGGGCTGGCAGTCGAGCGCGAGCCCAACCCCGTCTCGACCGGTCGCGCACAGGCACACGAGCCGACGTATTTCAGGCCGCCTCGACCTAGCTGTGTCTCAGGGCCTCGCGCTCGCCTGTCAGCGTCGTTCTCAGCGGGCCGCGCTGACCGACTGAATTCGGCTCAGGATGAACATTCGTTCGGCGGTGCGGAGGCGGCACCAGGCGATGACGGCGTCGCCGGTGAGCTCGGCGTTCTCGATCACGCGAGTGGACGGGCGGCCGGTCGCGCTCACGTAGTCGATCTGCACCGGCGCCCCGGTCTCGATCGCGTTCACGAGCACGGCTCGCTCGGCCGCGGACAGCGCGTCGGCCTGCAGCGCGACGACGCGCTCCGGCCGGCGGGACTCGGCGGTCGCGGGTGCGCGGGTGGGTGTCGGGTCCGGCGGCGGCGCGACCGGAGCGGCGAGCAACCGCTCCGCCACGGCCGGGGCGTCCACCGAGAGGCCGCCGTTTTCGGAGTGCGGTGGCCACGGATCGGGGGCGGTCGCGCGCCGGCGAACTCGCCGCTCGACCCGCGCACCACCGCCCTCCGTCAGACCGGTCGGCGCGTACCCCGACTCCCGGAGCGCCGCCAGCGTCGCCTCCGGGTCGGCCGCCGAGACGAGCACGGTCGGCGCCACCGCCCGCAGCCGCAACGCCCGCAACGACTTCGTCGCGACCAGCTCCGCGAGCAACGCCGGGTCGTCGGCGGACACCACGCTCCCGGCCGGCGCGACCCGCACGTGTCCGTGCCGCCGGGCGACGTCCCGCACCAGGTACTCCAGTGCCTGCGGCAACCCGCCGGTCGCGACCGCGGCCAAGTCCGTCAGCAACGCGTCCGCGTCGACCCCGGCGTCCAGCGCCGCCCGCACGCTGGCGGCGGAGAACCGCCAGATCGACGCCGCCCCAGCGGCCTCCCGCTCGGCTGCACTGTCCAGCAGCGCCGCCAGCCCGGCCGCCGGGACCCCGGCCACCACCGCGGACAGATCGGACTGGAACGTCGCCGCGGTCACCGGCGTCGGCACCAGACCGGACGAGGCGACGGCCAGCCCGTCCGGATCGCTCGCCAGCCCGACGACCAGCGCCCGGGCCAGCGGCGTCGCGGCCCCGAGCGCGACGACGCCGTACCGCTCCGCCTCGGCGAACGCCACCGCGGTGCGAGCCGGCAGGGTCTTCTGGTCCGCCGGGGTCGGCACCACCGCGATCGGGTGGCGCCACGACAGCACCGCCGCCACCGCGTCGACGACGTCGGCGCGGGCGCCGACCGGGAGCTCGGTGAGGTACTCGACCAGCCGAGTTCGTAGCGGCGCGCCGTCGAACTCCGACCACCACCCGGCCAACAGCGTCGCCAGACGCGCGGCCGGCTCGGCCTCCCGCCAGGCGTCCGCCCGCTCGGTGAGCGTCACGACCCCCTCGTCGGAGCCGAGCAACCCGGCACCGGACGCGACCGACAGCAGCCCACCGAGGGCGTCCTCGGACAGTCCGAGAGCCTTCACCGCGCGTTTGGCCTCGCGGACCGTCACTCGCCCGCCCTTGGTGGTGCGCAGCGGTGTCCGGTCGCAGAAGTCGAGCAGGCGCTCGGTGTCGGCCAGCGTTTGGGTGGCCGCCGCCGTTCCGGCCGACAGCAGATCCGCCCCGGCGACCACTCCGGACACCGGCGAGGGCGGCGGCGCGGTGAACGGAGCCCGGTAGTCAGGACCGCGCAACGCCAGCCCGGCCTCTCCGGGTAGCTCGACCTCGTCCCAGCTGACCTGGGCCAACAAGCCGCGTTCCAGAGCCCAGGCGACCGGGCCGCTCCCCTCGAACGGCCCCCAGCCGCCGAACCGACTGGGGACGCCGCCTAGCCGCGGCCCGTTCCACGCCAAGTCCCGCAGCAGCTCACGGACGTCCGCGGGCGCGTCGGCGACGAACGTGCGCACCGCCTCCCCGTCGGCGAACGCGGTCGTCACCTGGTCGACCAGCTCGTCCTTGCGCCGAGCCGGCTCGTCCACCCACACCTCGGCCATCGCGCGGAGGCGGTCCACGCCGAGCACCGGCAACACGTCGGCCAGCCGGACGCCCAGCCCGAGCGGCTCCGCGAGCAGGCGCAGCGGCGCCGCGAGCACGAGCGCCCGGTCGTGACCGCGGACGACCAGCGCCAGGTCGCCCAGCGTCCGGAGCGTCTCCTGGAACAGAGCGACCCGATCCGGGTCCGACTCGTCCACATCGAGCAGTGCGGCGAGCCCCGCTTCGGTGCTGACGCCGCCGAGCGCGGCCATCGCTTCGGCGACCTGCAGACCGGCGCGGCTGATCCGGGCGAGCGCCCGCTGCACCGAGTGCACCGCGGACAGTCGCTCGGCCAGCTCGGTCAGCGTCCGCGGCTCCGGCCACGCCGCCGCGTCCGGGCGGGCGGCGATCAGCTCGGCGAGCGCCGCCCGGTCGAGCCCGCGGACGTGTGCGACCAGGTGGTCCACCGGGGCTCCTCGGTCCGCGGCCGGGTCGGCGACCCGGGTTCCCTACGCTGGAGAAGACCCACGGTAGCGCGCTGCGGAGCACGTCGAAGGCCCGCTCCGCGAGCAGAACTCGCGGAGCGGGCGGGTGGATCAGCGGCCAGCGCCGACCGGAACGGGAGCCGGTGGCGGTGCGTCCTCCTCGCGGATGCCGTACCGCGAGTAGAGGCGGCGCAGCGGTCGTGGTGCCCACCAGTTCGCATCGCCGAGCAGGCGCATCGTGGCCGGCACCAGCAGTGCCCGCACGATCGTGGCGTCCACCAGCACCGCGATCAGCATCGCGACGCCGATCAGCTTGATGAACGTGATCCCGGAGATCGAGAACAGCGCGATCACGACCAGGATCAGCAGCGCCGCGCTGGTGATGATCCGGCCGCTGCGCTGCAGCCCGGTCGCGACCGCGGTCGTGTTGTCGCCGGAGCGGTCGTACTCCTCGCGCATCCGCGACATCAGGAACACCTCGTAGTCCATCGAGAGCCCGAACACGATCGCGAGCACCAGGATCGGCTGGGTGGCTTCCAACGTCCCGGTCGGCGTGAAGTTCAGCAGGTCGGACAGGTGGCCGTCCTGGAAGATCAGCACCAGCGCGCCGAACGACGCGGCCAGCGACAGGACGTTCATCACGATCGCCTTGATCGGCAGCACCAGCGAGCCGAACGCGAGGAACAGCAGCACGAACGTCGCACCGACGATGATCAGGGCCATCCAGGGCAGGCGGTCACCGATGGTGCTCAGCTGATCGGTCAGCACCGCGGTCTGCCCGCCCACCAGCACCTCACCGCCGGGCGGCGGTGGGACGTCCCGGATCCGGGTGACCAGGTCGCGGGACTCGGCGGAGATCGGGTCGCCCTCGTAGGTGATCGTGACCCGGGTGGTGTCGCCGTTCGCCCCGGTCGGCTCGGCGCCGGTGACACCGTCGACGTTCCGGACCGCGGCGACGTACTGCGCCAGCCCGGCCGGATCGCCCTCTCCGGCTCCAGCGGGCACCGTCACGATCGCCTCGATCGGCGACTGGCCGTTCCGGACGAAGTCCTCGTCCAGCGTCTCGGAGANGTGACACCGTCGACGTTCCGGACCGCGGCGACGTACTGCGCCAGCCCGGCCGGATCGCCCTCTCCGGCTCCAGCGGGCACCGTCACGATCGCCTCGATCGGCGACTGGCCGTTCCGGACGAAGTCCTCGTCCAGCGTCTCGGAGACCACCCGACTCTCGGTGCCCTCCGGTAGGGCGCGCGTGTCGATGCCGCCGAACTCCACCCGGAGGAACGGCGCGCCCGCCAGCAGCAGCACCGCTAGTACGCCAACCGCGTAGAGGACCGGACGCCGCATGATGCTGTGCGCCAGCCGGTACCAGACCCCGTGTTCGACCTCGGTCACCCGCGGGCGCCGCCGGAACCACTTCCGGATCGAGAGCGCGTCCACCCGGTGACCGAGGACGCCGAACAGCGCCGGCAAGACGGTGAGTGCCGCGACCATCGCGATCACCACGGCGGACAGGCCGCCGAGCCCCATCGAGCGCAGGAACGGCAGGGGGAAGATGAGCAACCCGGCGAGCGAGACCGCGACCGTGACACCGGAGACCGCGACGGTTCGGCCCGCGGTCGCCATCGTCCGCGCCACCGCGTCCTCGACGTCCAGACCGCGCCCCAGCTCCTCCCGGAACCGGCCGACCATGAACAGGCCGTAGTCGATCGCCAGCCCCAGGCCGAGGATCGTCACGACGTTGACGGAGAAGATCGAGACGTCGGTCAGGTAGCTCAGGCCGCGCAGCGCGGTGAACGCGCCGAGGATGGCGAGTGCTCCGACCGCGAGCGGCAGGCTCGCGGCGGCCAGGCTGCCGAAGATGATCACGAGCAGGATCAGTAGCACCGGCATCGACAGCGTCTCGGCGCGGGCGATGTCGGCCGACACACGTTCGTTGATGTCGCGGTTGACCGCGGTGGGGCCGCCGACCTTCGTCTCGAGGCCGGGCACCGCCAGCTCGTCCTCGATCTCCTCGAGTCCCTTGGTGCGCTGCTCCTCGTCGCCGGCGAGCGTCAGGACCGCGTACGTGGCCTGCCGATCGCTGCTGACCAGCGCCGGGCTCTTCGTCGTCCAGTACGTGGCGGTCCGGGTCACCACGCCGGTCGGCAGGTCCGCGAGCGTGCGGGTCACCGCCTGCTGGAAAGCCGGATCGTCGACGGTCTCCCCGGAGCTCCGGTAGAGCACGAGCACGTCGGTGCCATCGCGTCCCAGCGCCGCTTCGGCTCGGGCGTCCGCGCGGGAGCTCTCGCTGGCGGGGTCTTCGAAGCCGCCGCTGATCAATTTGCCGAAAACCTGGGTTCCCCAGACCCCGCTGAACACCACGAAGGCCGCCGCCAGGCCGATCACCCACCACCGGCGACGAACCATCGTCCGACCCAGTCGCTCGAACATCGCTGCCCCCTCGGGCACTCATTGCGATTCATGATCGCAGTGCGAACACTGTAAGCTGCGTACGACCGACAATGTTGCATACAGCGTTCACAGAAGCAATGCTGTTTTCAATGCGATCACCGTTCGCTGCACGACTCGTGTTCGCTGCCGCGTTAGGCTCTGCACTTCGATCGCGCGATACGTCAGGGAGGTCCGGTGGCTGCTCCGCTCACCCGCCGCGAACGGCTCCGGGCCGAAACGGTCCAGGAGATCCAGAGCACCGCGCGGCGGATGCTGGTCTCCGAGGGCTACGACGGTCTTTCGCTGCGCGCGATCGCACGGGCCATGGGCATGTCGGCACCGGCCCTCTACCGCTACTACGCGAGCCGGGAAGAGCTGATCGCGGCGCTGGTCACCGCGCTGAAGGTCGAGATGACCGAGACCCTGCTCCGCGCCAGGGACGCTCAGCCCGACCTGCCGCACCGCATGCTCGAGACGTGCCGGGAGTTCCGGCGCTGGGCGGTCGAGCACCCGGCCGAGTTCACGCTCGTCTTCACGGCCTCGGCGATCGGGTTGGACCGGCGGCCGAGCCCCGCCGACGATGCCGGCGAGCAGTTCGGGCAGGTCTTCGCCGAGCTGATCACCGAGCTGTACCTGACCAGGCCGTTCCCCATCCCGGCCGACGACGAGATCGACGAGCCGCTACGGGTCCAGCTCCAGGAGTGGTGCGACGACTTCCCGCAGCCGCTACCGCTCGGGGTCAGCCAGGTGTTTCTCTCCTGCTGGATCCGGCTCTACGGCACGGTGTCGATGGAGGTGTTCCGACAGCTGGAGTTCGCGCTGACGGACGCCAACCCGATGTTCGAGGCGGAACTCCACGGCCTCGCCCAAACTCTCGGCGTCCCGGATTGGTACTACCCGCCTACCGCCTGACAGCGCCGTAGGCGCTCCTGTATCTCGGACCTGGAGCCCGTCCACGGCGGCGCTGGCAGTCGAGCGCGAGGCCGCCGCGACCTGGCTGTTGTCTCAAGGCCTCGCGCTCGCCTGTCAGCGCCGTCGTGGGCGGGCCGTGCAGGGATCATCTGGCCAGGGATGCTTCGGATAGCGGCCGCGGAGTTCGGCGCGGACCTGGGGGTATCCGGTGCGCCAGAACGACGCGAGGTCGGACGTCACCGCGACCGGACGCCCGGCCGGCGAGAGCAAGTGCAGCCGCACCGGCACCCGCCCGCCGCCCACCGTCGGCGCCTGCGCCCACCCGAACGCCTCCTGCACCTTGACCGCGAGCACCGGCGCGTCCGGGTCCCCGTAGTCCACCCGGATGCGCGACCCGCTCGGCACCGGGAGCCGCTCCGGCGCCAACTCGTCCAGCCGGGTCGCCTCGGGCCACGGCAGCAGCCGCCGGAGCGCGGCGCCCGCGTCGATCGCCGCCAGGTCCGTACGCCGCCGGACGTTCCCCAGGTCGGGGCCGAGCCACTCCGCCGCCCGCTCCAGCAGCGATTCGTCGTCCACCGCCGGCCAGGGCGGTCCGACGGCCGCCGCACAGAACGCGAGGCGTTCCCGCAGGGCGCGCGCGTCGGTGTCCCACCGCAGCCGGTGCAGGCCTTCTGCGCGGACGCCGTCCAGCACCGCGTCGATGCGGGCCTGCGGGTCCGGGGCGAGCCGACGTTCGGCGAGCTCGATCGCGCCGAGGCGGTCGACCGTGCGGGCGATCAGCTCGCCATCGCCCCACCGCACCTCGTCGGCGCTGGTCAGCAACGCCGCCCCGGCCTCGGTCGCGGTCGGCTCGTCGACCGCGGCAGCGAGCCGGATCCGAGCCGACGCATGGCCCGGTGACCGGTCGGCGCTCGCGATCGCCAGCCAGGGGACGCCGGTCAGCGGTGAGCCGTCCGGCAGGTCGGCCGCCGTCCCACCGGCCATCAGGTAGGTGCGGCTGCTGGCCGTCCGTACACGTGCCAACCGCTCGGGGTACGCCAACCCGACGATCAGCCCCGCCGCGAGGTCGTCCCGGAGTCCGCGCCCCCGAGCCCTCTTGCCCACCGAAGATCCGGAAGAGCTGCCGCCGGGCTTGCCGCCCGCACCACCGTCGCCGTCCGGGCCGCCCGGGCCGCCCGGGCCGTCCGGGCCGGTCGCGCCGT